>NZ_CP042862.1:3300000-3475711 GCF_008001015.1 Serinicoccus profundi
TCCAGCAGGAGGGCGCCGAGAGCCTGGAAGAGCGCCATGTCACCGCCGATGCGGATCTGGAGGAACTCATCGGTCAGCTCGGTGCCGGAGCCGACGACGCCCAGCGGCTCCTGGGGGTTCTTGAAGCGCTGCAGCCCGGCCTCGGGGAGGGGGTTGACGGCCACGATCGAGGCACCGTTGCGCTTGGCCCGCTCGAGGGCGCTCAGCATGCGGGGGTGGTTGATGCTGGGGTTCTGGCCCGCGATGATGATGAGCTCGGCGTCGTAGATGTCCTCGAGCAGGACGGTGCCCTTGCCCAGCCCGATGGCGTCGCCCAGCGCCGCCCCGGAGGCCTCGTGGCACATGTTGGAGCAGTCCGGGAGGTTGTTGGTGCCGTAGGCGCGGACGAGGAGCTGGTAGACGAACGCGGCCTCGTTGGACGTGCGGCCCGAGGTGTAGAAGATCGCGGCGTGCGGGTGGCGAGGTCCTCGAGGTCGTGCTCCTCGAAGAAGTCGGGGCCGATCCGGCGCAGCGTGGCCTCCTCGGCCACCGCCTTCGCGCCGTTCTCGCAGAACTCGGCCGGCGAGCGGTGCTCGGGGTCGGGCCAGGCGCAGCCGGAGCAGTCGAAGCCGTGCTTCTGGTTGAGCCGGGGCAGCGTGCGCACCGTGCGCAGCGCACCCATCTGCTCGTAGGACATCTTGAGCGCGTGGTAGACCCCGGGGACGCCGGCGGCCCACTCCTTGCGCCCATGGATCTCGAGCTCGTCGTCGGTGAAGTCGTGCTGGGGTGCGTCAGACGCCACGGGGGTCCTCCTGGTCGAGCGTCGGGTCAGCCGAAGAGCTGGGTCACGCGGGCGATCGTCTCGCCCACGCCGTAGAGCAGCCCCGCCGAGACCACGACCCACAGGACGATGGCGGCGGTGCGCTCTCCGCGGCGTCGGCACCCTCGCGCCGGGCTGTCGGGGTATGCGTCTGATCGCTCATGAGGAAGCTCCTTCGGTCGCGAGGTCGTCGCGTGCGGCAACGGGCTCGTGGAAGCGCGGGTCGACCGGCGAGCCGCAGCCCTCCGAAGAGGTCCTTGAGGTAGGCCGGGACGGTGGAGAAGCCGCCACCGTAGAAGCTGAGGATGACCACGCTCATGAGGACGAAGAGCAGCAGCGAGGAGCGGCCCAGGGTCGCGACGCCGAGGTAGAGCACCGCGCCGACCCCGAGGTAGATCATGTAGGTCGGCTTGCGGCCGATGACGTCGGAGGTCGAGGACCACACGAGGCGCCCGGCCATGTTGGCCAGGCTCAGCAGGCTGACGAAACCCGCGGCCTCGGCGGGCCGACGCCGGTGAAGAAGTTCTGCACGATGGGCGAGGCCTGCGCGAGGATTCCGATGCCGGCGGTGACGTTGCAGAAGAGCACGGTCCAGAGCAGCCAGAACTGCGGGGTCCGGTTGCTCAGCGGGGAGGCGATGAGCGCGCCGCCGCCGAAGCCCATGATGGCCAGGCCGGTCGCCAGACCCGGCCGGTCCGGGAACCACTTGATGAGGGTCGAGACGGGCGAGATGTAGCCCAGCCCCAGCCCGATGCCGCCGAGCACGCCGTAGCCGAGGTAGACGATCCACAGCTGCCCCAGCGAGACGCCGAGCGCGGAGACGAGGAAGCCGGCGACCCAGAGCGCGGCGGAGACCGCCATCGTCTTTCGGGGGGTCGTTGCGCTCCACCCACGTGCCGAGGATCGCGGCGGAGAGTCCGAGCATGACGAGAGATGGAGAAGATGATCGACACCGCGGTCGCCGAGGTGCCGAAGCGCTCCTCCAGCGGGATGTTGAAGACGCTGAAGGCATACACCTGCCCGATGGACAGGTGGACGGCGAGCGCTGCGGGCGGCACGAACCACCGGTTGAAGCCTGGTCCGGCGACGGTGCGCTCCCGGTCGAGCATGGCGAGCATCGGCGCTGCTCGAATGACAGGAGTGAACTATGGGGACCCTCTACCTTCGCGCGGGCGCCCTGCTCCGGCACGTCCCGGGTGACCTCTGGTGCCCTCACTCAGGCGAGCGCCTCGCGGTAGCGCCGGGCGACCAGGGCACCGAGCAACGGGTGCGTGCCGAGGGGCGCGGTCGGCTGCGCTCCCGCCTCGACGGCGACCTGGTGGGCGCGGTCGAGGAAGAACCCCGGCGAGAGCAGGTGTGCGGCCACGGCGATCCGGGTATGCCCCTGCGCCCGGAGGCGGGCGAGCTCGTCGGCGGGGCGCGGCCCGGGACCGCTGAGGAAGGCCGTCCCGCTCGCCGCGCCGAACCGGCCCGCCACCTGCGCCGCCACGTCGGCCACCTCGGCGCGTGCGGAGTCCACGCTGGACCCGGCGCCCAGCAGGAGGACGGCCTCGACGGCAGGCGCGGCGTCGTCGGGGCCGTCCGCACCGAGCGACTCACGGACCCGGTCGGTCACCGCGTCGAGCACCTCGGGCTCGACCCCGAGCGCGGTGGTGACGAGCGCGCCCGGCGACTGCTCGGTGGCCGAGGGGACGTCATGCTTGACGTGGTAGCCCGAGGCCAGGAAGTAGGGCACGACCACGGGGTCCTCGACGTCGCCGAGGACCTCCTCGAGGGTCGGCCCGCAGACGTCGACGTAGCCGACGACCGGCGGACCGGCCATCCCGAGCACCGCCATCGCGCGCGCGGCGCACTCGCGCACCGCCGCCTGGCCCTCCAGGCTGGCGGTGCCGTGGGCAGCGACGACGAGGGGGCGGCTCACGCGACCGCGCCCCGCCGACGCCCTTCGCGGGCCACGCGTGCGCGAGGGTCACGACGTCACCGACGACGACCACGGCGGGTGAGGCGACACCCACCTGCTCGGCGCGCTCGGCGATGTCGGCGAGGGTGCCGAGGGTGACGCGCTGCTGCGCCGTCCACCCGCTCTCGACGACGCCGACCGGGCAGCTGGCGGGGCGTCCGGCGGCGACCAGTCGGGCCGCGGTCTCGCGCAGCCCGGCGATGCCCATGAGCACGACGAGCGTGTGGTCGGTGCCGGTCGGCAGCCCGGGCAGCTCCTCGTGCCCGGTCACGACGGTGAACCCGCGGGCCACCCCGCGGTGGGTCACGGGGATGCCCGCCGCCGCGGGAACCGAGACGGCGCTGGTGATGCCGGGGACGACCTCGACCCGCACCCCGGCGGCCTCGCACGCCGCCCGCTCCTCGCCGCCGCGCCCGAGGACGTAGGGGTCGCCGCCCTTGAGCCGCACCACGGCCCGACCGCGCCGCGCCTCCTCGACGAGGATCCGGTTGATCTCCTCCTGCGGTACCGGGTGGTGCAGGGGCTGCTTGCCCACGTCGATGACCCGGGTCGTCTCGGGCAGGCGCGCGAGGACGGCCTGCGGGACGAGCCGGTCGGTGACGACGACGTCGGCCGCGGCGAGCAGCGTGGTGGCGCGACGGGTGAGCAGCTGCTCCTCCCCCGGTCCGGCACCCACGAGGGCGACCCAGCCGCCGTGCGGTCGGTGGCTGCGCAGGTCGACGACCCCGGAGGTCAGGTGGTCGACCAGGCTCGAGCGCACGCCCGCCGCGCGCCGCGGGTCTCCGCCCGCGTGCACGGCGATCCGCACGTCACCGGTCGGCGTGGCCACGTCGGCCCGGGCCGGGACCTGGGCGCTCCCGGCGGCGGCCTCCCCGGCGTTGACGCAGAAGGTATGCCGTGCCTCGGCGTCTGCGGCGACGCGCCGGTCGGTCGCAGGGTCGCCGGTCGCGGTGTGCACGAGGAAGGCGCCGTCGAGGTCGGCGGCACCGGCATACCGACGCGGGGTCCAGGAGACCTCACCGGACTCGACCAGCGCGCGCAGTCCGGGCACGAGCTCGGGCGCGACGACCTCGAGCTCCGCGCCCTCGGCGAGCAGGTCGGTGACCCGTCGCGCGGTGACCGCGCCGCCACCGACCGCGACCACCCGCCGACCGGCCAGCGACAGCCCGAGGAGGAAGGGCCCGCTCATGAGGCCTCCTGCTCCGGCTCGGCCCGGTCGGCGTCCGGGCCGCCGTGCAGACCGCACTCGGTCTTGGCGAAGCCCGACCAGCGGCCGGCCCGCGGGTCCTCACCCGGCGCGACCTGGCGGGTGCACGGCCCGCACCCGATCGAGGGATAGCCCTGGGTGAGCAGCGGGTTGCTCGGCAGGTCGTAGAGCTCGGCGTAGAGCCTTACCTCGTCGTCGCTCCAGGTCGCGAGCGGGTTGATCTTGATGAGCCCGAACGACTCGTCGAAGGCCACGACGGGCGTCATGGCCCGCGTCGGGCTCTCCGCGCGGCGCACCCCGGTGACCCAGGCGTCATACCCGGCGAGCGCCCGCCTCAGGGGCTCGACCTTCCGCATGGCGCAGCAGGCGCCCGGGTCGCGATCGTGCAGCCGGGGGCCGAACTCCGCGTCCTGCTCGGCCACCGACCGCTGCGGGCGGACGTCGGCGACGGTGATGTCGAGGGCCTCCGCGACGCGGTCCCGGGTCTGGAGCGTCTCCTCGAAGTGGTAGCCGGTGTCGAGGAAGAGCACGTCCACACCGGGCTGGTGCCGTGACACGAGGTGGGGCAGCACCGACTCCGCCATGCTCGAGGTCACGGCCATCCGGGCCCCAAAGGTCTGCGCGGCCCACGCCATGACCGTCTCGGTGTCGGCGTCCGCCAGACGGGGGGCCGCCTCGTGCGCGAGCGCACGCAGGCGATCACGGTCCTCCCGCTCGGAGCGGGTGGCCAGGGACAGGACGGTCGGAGTGGCGGGAAGAGTCATGGTCACCTCGGGGTGGTCGCTGGCTGGGTCGCGCGTCGAGGCGCAGGTGACACCGTGCTGGCGTCGGCGCTGCGGTGGGTCCGCGGCGACCCGGAGGGCGGGTGGGGTCAGCGACAGGTGCACATCAGCATGCTGCTGATGCGCAGGAGGTCTACTTCGTGGCACGTGGTCAGGGGCCAACCCCGAGAGAACATGCACTCATCATGCATGGTTATCGATGCGGTCACAAGTCGTTGGGTATGCTCGGCCGCTTGCGCCCTGCCATGTTCTGTGGTTCATTAGTCAAGTAACGAACCACAGAAGCGAGGGCGGATGTTCGACGGACGGGACCCGATCTACCTCCAGATCGCCGAGGCGATCCGGGGCGAGATCCTCACCGGGGCCCTGCGGGAGGGCGACCAGGTGATGTCGACGACGCAGTACGCCACGACCTATCGCATCAATCCGGCCACCGCCGCCAAGGCCTTCGCCGAGCTCGTCGCCGAGGACGTCCTCGTCAAGCAGCGCGGGGTCGGGATGTTCGTCGCCGAGGGTGCGACCGGCAGGTTGCGCGCCTCGCGCCGGGACGCGTTCTTCGACGATCGGCTCGCCCCCGTCGTGCGCGAGGCCGCCGCCCTCGGGATCACCGCCGCCGAGCTCACCGCATACCTGCACACCCACCTGGACCAGGAGGAGGACCGATGACCGGTCTGACCGTGACCACCGAGGACGTCTCCGTCCGGTATGGCGCGACGCACGCCCTCGACGGCGTGAGCCTCGACCTCGCGGCGGGGCGCATCCACGGCCTGCTCGGGCGCAACGGCGCCGGCAAGACCACCCTGCTCAGCCTGCTCGCGTCCTTCGCCCGGCCGGACGCCGGGCGCGTGCTGCTGGAGGGACGGGAGCCGTTCGAGGACGCCGACCTCATGGGAGCCACCTGCCTCATGCGCTCGGCCGGTGACCTGCCCGCCGACTCCAAGGTCGGGGACATCCTGGCGCTGCACCAGGTCGGGCGGCCGACCTTCGACCGCGCGCTGGCCGATCGGATGCTGGACCGCTTCGGCGTGCCTGCGCGCAGGACCCTCGCCAAGCTGTCGCGGGGCCAGCAGTCGGCCGTGGCCGCCGCGGTCGGCCTGGCGAGCCGGGCTCCCCTCACCATGCTCGACGAGGTCCACCTCGGCATGGACGCCCCCACCCGCCAGGAGTTCACCCAGCTGCTGCTCGAGGACTTCGCCGAGCACCCGCGGACCATCATCATCTCCAGCCACCTCATCAGCGAGATCGAGCACCTGCTGGAGACCGTGACGATCCTGCACGAGGGGCGCGTGCTGATCTCCGAGGAGGCCGACGAGCTGCGCCGGCAGGGGGTCACCGTCACCGGTCGGGCAGATCTGGTCGAGGCGGCCACCCAGGGCCTGCGCACGGTCGGCCGACGCGACCTCGGCCCCACCCGGGAGGCCACGGTGCTCGGCTCCGCCCACGAGCCCTGGGCCGCAGAGGCCCAGCGGCAGGGCCTGCAGCTCGGCCCGGTGCCGCTGCAGGACCTCTTCATCCACCTCACGACCAAGGACGCAGCATGAGCCAGCCGACCAGCCCGCGACCCGACGCCCCGGCGGCGGTGACGACCATGACCGCGAGGCCGCCCTCCGACGAGGCGTCTGTGCACCCGGCCCCTGCCGCGCCGTGGGTCAGGCTGACCCGCCACCTCCTGCGGCCGGCCCTGGGCATCACCCTGGGCACGGTCGCCGTCCTGGCCCTTGCCTGGGCACTGGGGGTGGCGCTGGCCACGCGCGAGGTCTTCCTCGTCGTTGCGGTCATGAGCTACGTGGGCGTCTCCACCGTGCCCTGGATCGCCTTCACCGTCCTGGTCATCACCGTCGGGAGCGCCGTGCGCCAGCTCGTGCACGCCGGCTTCACCCGGCGGGCGATCACCGTCGCCGGCCTCCTCTGCGCGCTCGCCGTGGGCGTGCTCTTCGCCGCAGGGGTGGTGGTCGTGGAGCTCGCCGGGCAGGCCGTCATGGATGCCATGACGGAGACCTACTTCTCCGTCGGCACTGCCCCATGGTGGGCGGCGCTCCCCGCCCTGGGCCTGCTCTGCATCACCGCGGCCGTGTGCGGCGTGCTGGTCGGCGCGAGCTTCGTCCGCTGGCGCGGCTGGGCGACCCTCCTGCTGCCGGTCACGGCCGGGCTGCCGTTCTTCGCCCAGGACGTCCTCACCCGCTCGGTGACGCGGCGCGGCATGGGGGCAGGCGGGCCGCGCTCGTGGATCGAGACGATCCCGACCATGCTCCCGCCGCTGCCCACGATGGCCCTCTGCCTGCTCGTGCTCACCCTCACCGTGGCCGCGACGTGGTGGGTGCTGCGCTCCCTCCCGCTGCCGCCGCGGGCGTCGGCCTGAGCGCCGAGGGCCGGGCGGTGGTCCTGGGCGCCGAGGACCTGGCCGCGGACCTGAGCAAGCTGGGTCGGCATACCGCACCATGGCACTGCTGCTCCGTGTGGAGCCAGCTTGCCCAGGTTGGCCGGGCCGGAGGTCAGGGCACGGCGGGCGAGGCGGGCGTGGCCGGGACGGGGATGCGCTCACGCGGCGTCGCGGGCGGCGGGGTCGGGCGGCGCCGGAGGGTGAGGGAGGCCCACAGCACCCCGCCCACGACGAGCACACCGCCGGCCAGCTCGAGCAGCGTCGGGCGCTCGCCGAGGACCCCCCAGGCCGTGCTCATCCCGACGACCGGGACGAGCATCGAGAAGGGCGCCACGACGCCTGCCGGGTGTCGCACCATGAGCCACACCCAGATGCCGGACCCGACGATCGTCCCGAGAACGACGGTGTAGGCCAAGCCGAGCCACGCGGGCAGCGCCGCGGCGCTCGCGGACGTCGCCAGCGAGGTCCAGATCGCCGACGGGCCCTCCACCAGCAACGACACGGCCATCATCGGCAGGGGCGGGACGACCGACATCCACAGGGTGAGGTGCAGCGGGTTCGGCGGGGCGGCGAGCCGGCTGCTGAGGTTGCCCAGCGACCAGCCGAAGGCGCCGAGGACGACGAGCAGGAAGGGCACCCACGAGGTCGCCTCGGCGCGGCTGAGGCCGACGACCAGGAGCCCGAGCACGGCGACACCCACCCCGGCGGCACGTCGCGGGGTGAGCCGCTCACCCAGCAGGAGCACGCCGAGCAGCACGGTGAACGGCGCCGACGCCTGCAGCACCAGCGAGGCCAGCCCGGCGGGGAAGCCGGCGGCCATCCCGAGGTAGAGGCCAGTGAACTGCAGCGTCCCGAAACCGAGCCCGTAGCCCACCAACCACCGCAGCGGCACCTGCGGTCGCGGCACGAGCAGGATCGTCGGCACCGCGAGCACGGCGAACCGCAGCGCGACGAGGAAGAGTGGCGGGAAGTGCTCGAGCGAGGCGTGGATGGCGAGGAAGTTCAGACCCCACAGCACCGCGACGGCGACGGCGAGGAGGGTGCGGCGCAACGGCATACCTCAGAGTCTGCGACGCCCGAACCTTGAGGTCCAGCGACATTTTCTGACGTCACTCCTTAGGGTGACTACATGGAGACGAGGCATCTCGAACTGTTGCGCGAGCTCGCCGTGCGCGGCACCCTGGCCGCCGTCGCGGAGGCGACCCACCGCACGCCGTCGGCACTGTCCCAACAGCTGCGGACTGCGGAGCGCGACTTCGGCGTCGCGCTCGTCGAACCGGTCGGGCGGGGGCTCCGACTGACGACCGAGGGCGAACTGCTCGCCGACGCCGCCGACGAGGTATGCCGTGTCCAGGCCCAGGTGCAGGCGCGCCTGGACGCCGCGCGCGGGGAACCGAGCGGCCGGGTGAGCATCGGCACGCTCCCCAGCGCCGGCGAGGCCCTGCTGCCCGGGCTGGTGAAGGCGCTGCGCGGCAGCGCGATCGAGCTGACGCTGGACGACTTCGACCTCGCGGAGGCCGACTACGCCACCCGCACCCTCGACGTGGACGTCGTCATCGCGCACAGCCTCAGCGGTGACGTGCCCGCCGGGGCGCAGCGGCTCACCTCCCACGTGCTGGTCCGCGAGCCGATCGACGTCGCGCTCCCCACGGACCACCCCCTGGCCTCACGGGAGCGCCTGCACCCTCGGGACCTGGTCGGGACCACGTGGATCGGTGTCCCGGAGGGATACCCCTTCGACACGATCCTGCTGGCCGTGGAGGCGCTCACCGGCCAGACTCTCGAGCGCCGCCAGCGGCTGCGTGACAACCAGCTCATCCGCGCCCTCGTCGGCCGGGGCGAGGGGCTCGCGCTCCTGCCACGCTTCACCACGCCCGCCGACGGACGGGTCGTGCTGCGCCCGCTCGCCGGGGTGCCGGCGCAGCGGGCGATCGTCGCGCTGTGCCGGCCCGACCGTCATGCCCGGCTGGCCGTCCGCACGGTCGTGGACGAGCTGGAGCGCGTCGGAGCGGGGCTGACCGCGATCGGCTAGCGACCGGACAGGACGCTCGCGCCGAGGAGGAGGGCCGTGCCGAAGATCGTCGCTCCCATCCACGGCCCGACGAAGCGGCTGGTCGGGACCGGCGTCCCCCGCAGCAGGCCGAGCATCCCCACCAGGCCCGCCAGCTGGACCACTCCCAGCACGGTGAGGATCCACCCACCGAAGATCCAGGACAGGGACAGGAAGTGGGCCGCCACGACCACGGCGACCCACCACGCCATCCACCGGTTCCCACCGCGGGTCGCGAGGACGAGGACGCCTGCGCCGGCGAGGAGCACCTCCGCGGCGACGACGATCCCGAAACTCGCGTAGCGCCCCTCCAACGCGGTCGGCTCGCTCCAGCTCAGCCCCGTCCAGATGCCGAACCGACGGCGAGGAGCACCCCCGCGGCGGAGCCCACGGCGAGTGGCACGCGCCAACCGCGGGCGGGTGACTCCTGCGCCCACCCGCACCACACCATGGTCATCAGCCCGAACCACGCCGACGTGAACACCACGTCCCGGAACTCCTCGAGCACGGCTCTCCCCTCGTCGATCCCACACCAGCCCCTGCACGCCGCCTGGGCGAACCTTATGACAGCCAGACCCCCGCAGCCGCCACGCCCCTCAGGTGGCCGTCTGCCTCTCGTCGTCCGGGAGGCCGAAGGCGGCGGCATACTCCCCGCTCCTCGCGAGGTAGCCGTCCCACCCCGTCGTCGCCGTCTCCCCGGTCCGCACGGACTCCTCGAGCCGGTCGAGGTAGTACTCCCATCCGGGGCCGACGTCGGTGACGAGCGAGCGGTCGGTGAGCACCTGGGCGAAGCGCAGGGTCGTGACCCCGGCCTCCTCGGCGAGCCGCAGGTCGAGGGTCCAGACCTGGGTCGGGTCGTCGTTCTCGTTGCGGACGCGCAGCCGGGTCGGCTCCTCGCAGACCTCGACGAGGTAGGGCTCGGTGGGCATGTCCTCCTCGAAGGCCCAGGTCACCTGCACCCGGCCCGTGCTCGGGTCGCCGGTCCACGTCGCGAACCAGCGCCCCAACCGCTCGCTCTCGGTCAGCGCCGCCCAGACGTCCTGGATCGGCGCGCGGAAGGTGCGGGTGAGGACGAGGTGGTCCTGTCCGTCGATGGTCTCGGGGGCTCCGGTGATCATGCGGTCTCCTCGGTGGTGGTGGTGTCGATGACGGCGTCGTCGGTGTCAGGCACCGATGGGGTATGCCGGGGCTCACCGTCGCGGCGCTCGCGCACCGTCCGGCGGACCTCGAGGTCGAGGGCATCCAGGTCGTGGGCGGCGATCGGCGGACCCGCGGCGCCCGCCCGCAGCCTCTGCGCATATGCCTCCACCTGCCTCAGCGGCGCCGGCTCCAGCCGGTAGTGCCGCTCCCGCCCCACGTCGTCGACGCGCACCAGGCCGGCCTCCCCGAGCAGCCGCAGGTGACGACTCACCGCCGGTCGAGAGATGCCCCGCCCCGCCGTCAGGTCGACGACGCGGCGCGCCCCCTCACCGGCCAGCTGCTCCAGCAACGAGCGGCGCACCGGGTCGGCCAGCGCGGAGAAGACGTCCATGCGAATAGGTAACCATATGTTGACCAGTCCGTCGAGTTGTGCGGAGGCGCGACCTACACGCGGGCGTCGACGACGCCTGCCGCGGACGACGCCAGGATGCGGCCGTCCGCCGTCATCAGCACCGCACTCTCGGCCTCCGCCTGGGCCAGCAGCACGCGGTCGAAGGGGTCACGATGCTCGAGCGGACTCGCTCGGACGCCGAGCACGTGCGCCGGCTCGATCGGGATGAGCCGCAGCCCTGAGCGCTCGATCGCCGGCACGAGCGGGGCAGGGTCGGGAAACTTCCCGATCGAGTGCTTGATCGACAGCTCCCACAGGCTTGCCGTCGACGCCAGGACCTGACTGGCGTCGTCGAGCGTGGAACGCGCCGCCAGCCCGAGCCGGTCGTCGTCGGTCAGGACCCACAGCAGCACGTGCGTGTCCAGCAGGACGCGACTCACCCCGCTCCGAGGAGTCGAGCCACCTCGGCGTCCGACTCGCGGAACGCCTGGTCGTCGTAGGTCAGGTCGAGCTCTCCGTAGCTGACCCGGGACGCCCGGTGAGGCACGAGGTCGGCGATGGGGGTGCCCGCTCGCGCGATCGTGACGCGCCCCCCCGCCTCGACCCGTTCCAGCAGCCGGGAGAGGTGGGTCTTGGCTTCGTGGATGTTGACGACGGCATCACTGCTCATCGACCTAGTCTAGTGGACTAACCCACAACGCGTCAGCCCCCGAGATGTGCTGGCAGCTCAGGCTCCAGGTCGAGCCAGGCGGCCAGGTCGTGCACCTGCTCGAGCACGCGCTCGCGGCGGGCGGCGCGCCATACCCCGTCCTCGTGCAGGGCGTCCACGCGCAGCACCCCACGCTTCGGCTCGGCGGTCGCGTCGAGCTTGCCGACCAGCTCGTCGCCGTCGAGCACGGGCAGCGCGTAGTAGCCGAACCGCCGCCGCGCCTTGGGCTTGTACATCTCGAGCACGTAGTCGAAGTCGAAGATCTCCTCCATCCGGGTACGGTCGAAGACCAGCCGGTCGATCGGGCAGAGCAGCGCGGCACGGCCGGCGAACGGCTCCGCCGGGTCGAGGTATGCCGGGTGCACGCGCCAGGTGCCCCCGACCCCCTCGACCACCGCCTCCTCACCCGCGGTCCGGGCGTCACCCGGCTCGACCGGGCACTCCTGGCTGCGGGAGCGCAACAACCCCAGGGAGGCGAGCCGACGTTCGTCCTGCACCTGGCGTGCCTGCTCGAGCGGGAGGGTGGGCACGTCGGGATAGACGCGGTCGGCGAGGTCCCAGAGCCGCTGCCCGGCCTCGCGGCCGGAGACCGCCACCTCCCCGCGCGCGACCATGAGGTCGAGCAGCCGCCCGAGGTTCTTGTCGTTGGTCCAGCCCGTCGAGCGCCACGGCACCTCGGTGGCGTCCGGCAGTGCCCCGGTCAGGGTCGGCCCCTCGGCCTCGAGGTGGGCCAGGACTGCGCGGCGCCCCCGGTCGTTGGCCTCGACCCAGCGCGCGATGCCCTCCTGCCACGGCCGGAGCCGGCCGTCGCGACGGGACGGTGCGGGCCAGGCCTCCATCTGGGCGAGGTGCAGCGCGATGTCCTCGCCCGGGCGGATGAAGCCGAGCAGCTCGATGAGGGTGCGCTCCGCGAGCAGCCGATCCAGCTCGCCGGTGTCGTAGCTGCTGCCCAGCCGGCTCCACAGCACGAGGTGCTGCGCGGGAGCCACTGCCTTGACCGGGTCGATCTGCAGCAGGGTCAGCTCGCGCACGGTCTCGACGACGTCGCCGGGCCGCGCGCGGGTGAGCAGCTGGGCGCGTACCGCGATGCGCTGCGCGTCGCGGCGGGAGAGGTGGTGGACGGTCACCCCGGCACCTCACACGCCCGCGCCGTCACGATCACGTCTTCGGCGGCTGCGCCCGGGCTCGCTCCACACCCAGGCGCACCAGCTCCGCGAGCAGGTCCTCGTCGTCGGCAGCCGCGCCCTCGCTGTGCACCCACTCCCGCATCGGCCGCCCCCGCATGACCATCGGCTCGAGCCCCTCGCGCTGCGCCAGCTCTGCAGCCAGCCCCTCGTCGACGTGGACCATCACGCCCTCGTCGCCCGTGGCGGCGACCGCCATGTGCCCGCCCACGAGGAAGGCGAGGCCGCCGAACATCCGCTTCTCGACCACCCCGGTCTCCCCTGCGAGAAGATCACGGATCCGCTGCGCCAACCCCTCGTCATACGCCATGGATCGAGTATGCCGCCCACGTCCGACATACGGCACGATGTGCTCATGACCCCCGACGCACGTGGACGGGCCTTCACCTCTGGCGACCAGGGAGTGCCGTGGTCGAGCGCTGCGGAGGTCGAGCAGTCGCGCGGCCTGTGGGACTCTGCGGCCAACCTCCTCGACAAGATCGCCACCGCGCTCCTCGACGACGACCAGCCTCGCGCCCAGACCCTGGCGGCTCGCGCTGCGGCGCTGCCCTACGACGAGCGGGAGGAGATCTGGCCCGGGGTCTTCGTCGCAGGGCAGCAGATCTTCAACACCCTGACCGACGCCGTCGAGGAATGGCCGGTCGACGACTCCTCCTGGATCGGCATCGTCGAGGACATGGCGACCGAGTCCGAGCTGGCGTCGGTGGAGATGCGGCACGTGGCGGCGGTGCTGGCCCACACGGCCACGCTGGTCGAGCTCTCGGCGATCGAGAAGAAGCGGCTCGCCCGGCTGGCCGGCGACTCCGACCCCATGCTCATCCCGGCGCAGGAGATCTCCCCCGAGGAGCACGCCGGGTCGATCGTCGAGCTCGTCCGCATCGAGCAGCGGCTGGTCGACCTGGTCGCCGAGCGGCTGGACGCGCTGGAGTCCGACGGCTGAGCGCACCGCGCGAGGAGTGCGGGTGACCACGCCTGGCAGGCCCGCGCCCGCAGCGCGAGCCGCCGCGAGCAGCGTCAGCGCCGGGCGAGGGCGAGGAAGACCGGGAAGGTCGTGCCGTTCTTGACGACGGTGCTGCAGTCGCCGACCCGGATGTCGACGAAGCCCGCCTGCTCGAGCTGGGCCGCGAGGCCGTCGCGGTCGAAGCCGTCGTGGCCGTCGAAGTCGTGCAGGTGGGCGTGGAACGAGCCGTCCTCGCTGTCCAGGTCGGCCACCGCGAGCTGGCCGCCCGGCGCGAGCAGGCTCCGGAAGCCGGCCAGCACCGGCCCGAGGTCCTGGATGTGGTGCAGGACGAGACTCGTGACGATGAGGTCGAAGGTCTCCTGCGGCGGCGCCTGCTCGGTGAGGTCGAGGTCCCAGATCGTCGTGCTCGCGGGCAGGTCGCCGGACGCGACCTTGCTCCGCGCCACCTCGCGCATGCCCGAGGAGGTGTCGGCGAGGGTCACCGTCCCGACGAGCTCGGCGAGCGCCTGGCTCACCAGGCCGGTGCCGGCGCCGTACTCCAGCAGCCGCTCGCGGCCGGTCAGCCCAGCCCGCGTGCGGATCGCGTCGGCGATCTCCTGCGCCCGGGCCTGCTTCTCCGGGTCGTCGTAGGTCGCCGAGATGCTGTCGAAGTGATGATCGCCCACGGGCCAAGAGTGACACGTCGCCGGTCAGCGCCAGACCTCTGGCGGCGACCAGTCCTCCGGCGGGTCCTCACCGACCCGGCCGTCGACCGCCTCCCGGAGCAGGTCCGCGTGACCGGTGTGGCGGGCATACTCCTCGAGGATGTCGAAGAGGATGCGGCGCAGGCTGACGTCCACCCCGAAGGGCCTGCCCCAGGCGACGATCTGGCCCAGCCCCTCGGCGTCGATGACCTCCCGGTGGCGCTGGCGGGTGGCCGCGACCGTCTCGTCGTACCGGTCGAGCAGGTCTTGCACCGGGTCGTCCGCGGCGGTGCGGAAGTCCCAGTCGGGGTCGGCGTTCCAGTCGACCTCGGTCCACGGCGGCCCGAGCGGTGAGCCGTCGATGCGCTGCGTCGCGGCACTGCGCTCCACGCCCGTCAGGTGCTTGATCAGGCCGCCCAGCGTCAGCGACGAGGCGCCGACCCGGGCCGCGAGCCCCTCGTCGTCGAGCCCGTCGACCTTCCAGCGGAAGGTCATCCGCTGGCGGTCGAGCGCGCCGAGCAGGTGCTCGATCTCGTCTCCGGCGAGCGGCGGTTCCCAGGCGGGTGAGGTGTTCATGACCGCGACGGTAGCCCTCGTGGCGGACAGTGGACGTCCGCCACGAGGGGCCGCGCGTCAGGTCAGGCGACCATCCCGTGCGGGTCGATGACGAACTTCGTCGCCGCGCCCTGGTCGAACTCGGCGTAGCCGCGCGGGGCGTCGTCCAGGCTGATCGTCTGGGCGTTGACGGCCTTCGCGATCTGCGCCCGGTCGTGCAGGATCATGTTCATCAGCTGCCGGTTGTAGCGCTTCACCGGGCACTGGCCGGTGGTGAAGTGCTGCGACTTGGCCCAGCCGAGCCCGAGGCGCACCCCGAGCGTGCCCTCCTTGGCGGCGTCGTCGACGGCACCGGGGTCGCCGGTGACATACAGTCCGGGTATGCCGATCCCCCCGGCCGCGCGGGTGATCGTCATGGCGTCGTTGAGGACGGTGGCGGGCGCCTCGTCGGCACCCTCGCCGTGACCGCGGGCCTCGAAGCCCACCGCGTCGACGGCCGCGTCGACCTCCGGCTCTCCGACGATGGCCTCGATCTTGTCGACGAGAGCGCCGTCACTGGTCAGGTCGATCCCGACGCACCCGAAGCTCTCGGCCTGCGCCAACCGCTCGGTGTTCATGTCGCCCACCATGACCACGGCAGCGCCGAGGAGCTGCGCCGAGTGAGCGGCGGCCAGACCCACCGGACCGGCGCCGGCGACATACACCGTCGATCCGGTCGTGACCCCGGCGGTGTAGGCGCCGTGGTAGCCCGTCGGGAAGATGTCGGAGAGCATCGTGAGATCCAGGATCTTCTCCAGGGCCTGGTCACGGTCGGGGAACTTCAGCAGGTTGAAGTCGGCGTAGGGGATCATGACGTACTCCGCCTGACCGCCGACCCAGCCGCCCATGTCGACGTAGCCGTAGGCCGCGCCGGCGCGGGCCGGGTTGACGTTGAGGCAGACGCCGGTGTGGCCCTCGTTGCACATCCGGCAGCGACCGCAGGCGATGTTGAAGGGCACCGAGCAGATGTCGCCCTCGTCGACGAAGAGCACGTCCTCACCCTTCTCCACGACCTCACCGGTGATCTCGTGGCCGAGGCTCTGCCCGACCGGGGCCGTGGTGCGGCCGCGGACCATGTGCTGGTCAGAGCCGCAGATGTTGGTCGTGACGAGCTTGAGGATGACGGCGTGCGGAGCCGCCTTGGCGATGCCGAAGTGGGTCGCTACCTCCCCGGGGATCTCCAGCGTGGGGTAGTCGACCGAGTCCACGGCCACCTCCCCCGGGCCGGTGTAGACGACGACGCGATTTCCTTGTGCCATGGCGCTCGACTCCTTCGTCTGCGACGGGCGGCGCCGGGTGGCGCCCCCGGTGCGACCAGGCGGCAGCCGTCAGGAGGGAAGGGATCGTCCTCGCGTGCGGCATACCGCCCGCACTCCCTCCACCCTGGCGGTCGCGCGGACTCCCCGCAAGCGCACAGCCGAACCTGGCAGGCTCGTGCCGTGCTCCTCGACCTGTGGGACCGTGCCACGACCACCCAGCCCGCGCTGGCGTGGCCGGTCGGCCTGCTCCTCGGCGTCGTGGCGCTGGTGCTCACCTGGAGCCCGTCGGGCTACCGCCTCGTGCGGCACCTCGTCACCCTCGTCCACGAGGCCGGCCACGCCCTGGTCGCGGCCCTCGCCGGACGACGGCTGACCGGGATCCAGCTGCACTCCGACACCTCCGGCGTGACCGTCTCCCGCGGGCGACCCCGCGGCGCCGGGATGGTCGCCACGGTGCTCGCCGGCTACCCCGCGCCGGCGGTCGTCGGGCTCGCCGGAGCCTTCCTGCTCGGGGCGGGGTATGCGGCCGGGGTGCTCTGGGCGCTCGTCCTCACCTGCGCGCTCATGCTCGTGCTCATCCGCAACCTCTACGGCCTGTGGGTCGTGCTCGCGACGGGCGCCAGCCTCGCCCTGCTGTCGTGGTCGGCGAGCGGCCAGGTGATCTCGGCTGCGGCATACCTCGTCGTCTGGTCGTTGCTGCTCGCCGCCCCGCGCTCGGTCGTCGAGCTGCAGCGGCAGCGTCGCCGTCGCGGCGAGCGGGGCAGCGACGTCGACCAGCTGGCGCGACTCACCCGGCTGCCGGCCGCGGTATGGATCGCGGTCTTCTGGCTCGTCTGTGCGGTCTGCCTCGTGCTCGGTGCGCGCGAGCTGACTCAGGGCCTGGGGTAGTCGAAGGTGCTGAAGTCGCGCTTGTAGAACCGGCGGATCCGGCGCTTGGTCGCGGCCGAGATCTCGACGTCGCCGGAGCGTCGCGGGCCTGAGCTGCTGTCCTTGAACTGCTCCGGCCCACCCTCCAGGCCCAGGTCGTGGGCGTCGCTGAGGCGGCGCAGGCCCTCGGCGAGGCCGTCCTCGAGGCGGATGACCTCGCTGCCCGGCAGCAGGAACTCGTGCTGCGGGCGCAGGTGGTTGTCGTAGAGGTAGGGGTTGGCCCGGGACCGCTTGACCGAGGAGGCGAACCACGCGGAGACGGCGCGGGCGCCGAGCTCGACCTGCTCCTTCTTGCGGTGCCGCCAGACGTACTCCGAGCGCAGCCGCGCCACGGGCTCGCGCACCACGGTGAAGATGAGGTCGAAGCGCTCCAGGCGGAAGAGCTGCTCGAGCGGCTCGGCGTGCAGGTGCTGGGGGCCGCAGTACATCAGGTGGTTGAGCGTGCCCTTGCCGTACTTCGCGCTGAAGAAGCCCTGCTCCCAGCCGTTGGCGCGGAAGAGGTGCTCGACGGAGGTGCCGCCGGTCTTGGGCACGTGGACGAACAGCACGGACCGGCCGTCCTTGCGGTAGACGGGCACGAGGGGTCTCCTCACGGGTGGGGGTCGGGCGGAGATCAGGCTACGACGATCTCGAGCTCGAAGCCCTGCGCGTTCTCGAGGAAGAGCGCCGTGTGGTCGGGACCGCCGACGTGGGGATAGTCGTCGGCGAACAGCTCGGACCACCCGTGGTCACCGGCCTCGGCCCGTATGCCGTCCAGCTCGGAGCGCTCGTCCACGCGCAGCGCGAGGTGGTTGAGGCCCGCGCGCAGACGGTCGTGCGGACCGGTCACCGCCGGCGACTCCTCCAGGACGACGTAGGCGCCACTGGGGTGACGCCATACCCTCCCCCGCGGCCAGGCGGGGTCGTGGTCGGCCGGCCAGCCCAGGCGCGGCAGCAGCCATTCGAAGGAGGCCTCCACCGCGGTCAGGTCGTCGGTCCAGAGCTCGATGTGGTGGACCGGGTTGGCGGCGGGGCCGGGCATATGGGTTGCCGTCACTCGGCCGGCATGAGGATCCACAGCACGATGTAGGCCAGGACCTGCGGGCCGGGCAGCAGCATCGAGAGCACGAAGAGGATCCGGACCATGCCGGCGCTCATGTTGAAGCGGCGGGCCAGGCCGGCGCACACGCCGGCGATGACGCGGTCGTTGCGGGGGCGGGCGAGGGCGGATGAGAGAGCCATGGCCCCAACCTAGGCAGCCCGGCGCCGGGTGACCAGGCAGATCACCACCGGAGAGCAGTGGGGCTATCCCCCGTGCGGGGTCCACCGCGGGAGGGCGGCGAGCCGGGCGACCTCGTCCGTGGGCACCTCCTGCGCCTCGTTGGGGAAGCGCTCCGGCACCGCGTCGGTCACCCGGTAGACCCCGTCCGCGCGGTTCAACCACCGGTAGTCCACCAGCTCACGCCGCAGCGACGCGACGTCCTCGTGCGCCGTGGCGAGGATCGCGTTGACCTCGCGCTCGGCATACTCCCGGCCACGCTCGAAGCGTCGCAGCAGGTGCATCAGCACGGCGGCGCGCGGGCGCCGGCGGGTCGGGATCGACCGCAACCGGTCGCCGTCGAAGAAGGAGGCGACCGCCCGGTCGGCGGCCAGGTCGGTCTCGACGACGAGGGCGCGCGGCGGGCTGGCCAGCAGGGCCGCGCGGGCAGTCGTGTAGTTCTCGCCGGTGCGGGTCATGCGCTCGCGCACCCGGGCCTTGAGGTCGGCGTCGGTCGTCATCGTCCACTCACGTTCTCGCGGATCGCCCGCTCCAGCCCCGGCGCCGCGCAGTGTGCAGTGGGTATGCCGTCTGCCACCCCTCGAGGATCTGCTCCCCTTCGCCGTGAGGACCGGCGGGCTGGGCGCTGGTCGGGCTGGGCGTGCGGGCGACGCCGAGCATCAGCATACCGACCCCGCGTGCGCCGCCAGACTCTCCCGGGCCACCGCGCGCATGACGTCGCGCGCCTCCGGCGGGTCCAGCACCTCCACCCAGTCGCCGAAGCCCACGAAGATCCCGGCCAGCCCACGCAGCGAGCTGACCGGCGCGGTCAGGACGACGTGGTCCGGTCCGTCGTCGCGCCGCTCGACGCTACCGAGGAGGACCATGGCCAGTTGCCGTCGGGCCAGATCGGCCTGGTCGCGCCGGACCCGGATCGTCACCGCCACGGCGGGACGGCTCTGCCAGGCCTTGCGCAACGCCTGCCAGGTGGCGAGCAGATCCAGGCTGGCCGGGCGGCGGGCCGGTTGGTCGAGGACGCGCACGGTCTCGAAGCGGTCGACCCGATAGGTGTGCGGTGTGCCGCGGTGCGCGGCGACGAGGTACCACGCCTGCCCGCCCAGCACGAGCCCCCACGGGTCCAGCGTGCGTCGACCGCTCCACCCCGAGGAGGCCGCGCGATAGACGGCGCGCACCCGCCGGTCGGCCTCGACCGCCTCCAGCAGGTCCCGCAGCAACGCGGGGTGGTCGCGGCGCCCGGACCAACCCCCGGGGTCGATGACGATGCGCTCGAGCGTGCGGCCCACCTGCCCGGTCTGCGCCTCCGGGCATGCCGGTGGCGAGCTTGCGCAGCGCCGTCGTGTAGTCGCCGCCCATCCCCAGCGCCTCGGCCACCCCCGCTCCGCTGGCGACGAACAGCGCGCGTGACTCCGCGTCGGTGAGGTCCTCGGCGTCCGGTCGGTAGCCGGGCAGCAACGCATACCCACCACCCCGGCCGCGTTCGGCATACACCGGGACGCCGGCGAGCGAGAGGGCGTCGACGTCCCGCATGACCGTGCGCGGGCTGACCTCGAGGCGGCGGGCGAGCTCGGTCGCGCTGAGCCGCCCGTGGGCGCGCAGCAGGCCGACAAGGCGCAGGAGCCGCTCGGTCCGCATCGCCCCAGAATGGCAGCAAACAATGACATCTGATGTCAGGTATGCCGTTCGAGACTGGATCCGTCGAGGCGCCGACTCGGCGCCGAAGACGAAGGAGACCTCAGATGACCGATCAGCCCGACCTGCGCCCCGCCCTCGCCCGCACCCAGGAGTGGGTCGCCCAGCTCGTCGAGGGGGTGACGCCGGACCGACTCACTGCGCCGACCAGTTGCGCGGGCTGGAGCGTGGGTGACCTCGTGGCGCACCTCATGGCCGTGGAGCACCGGATCCGCGTCCTGCCGGAGAAGGGGACCGTCGACGGCGAACCGGTCAGCCTCCCGCTGCCCCCGGGTGATCTGGGCGACGGCTTCCGCACGGAGGTGAGCCGGGCCCAGGCGGCCTGGGCCGACCACGCCGTGCTCGACCGCGAGCTGTCACCGCCGTGGGGCACGATGCCCGGGCGCGCCGTGCTCGGCGGCTACGTCCAGGAGCACCTGGTGCACGGGTGGGACCTCGCCACCGCGACCGGCCAGGACGGCGAGGCGCTGTCCGAGGTGGCGGAGCAGGTGCTGCCCATGGCCCAGGAGTTCGTCCCCGCGCACATCCGGGGCGAGGACTGGGTGCCCTTCGACGCCCCGGTCGAGCCGGCCGCCGACGCCGGGCCGACTGAGCGGCTGGCCAACTGGCTCGGCCGCACCACGCGCTGACGGCCCTCTGCCGACGGTGCGCCGAGGGCCTCAGCGGGTCGCCCAACCCCGCCCGTCCCACGCGCCACCGGTTGCCAGGACATCGGTCTGTGCGCAGGGCGGATTCAGGAGATCACCCAGGCAGATCCGCACGACCTGGCACTGAGGTGCGCGTGGTGTTGGCGTGACCGGTCAGCGCCAATGCACGCTGGCCAAGGGAGCCGCGGGAGCCGACGTCACAGGGGCCGTGACCACCCGACCACCACAAAGAGGCGGCCGGCGCGCCTCAAGGTTTCGCCTGGCGGGAGCCGGTGTAGACCCCGCGGAGCCGGAACCGCATACCCGGCTCGGCGAGCTCCTCGATCGCGTGCGCGGTCCAGCCGACGGTGCGCGCGCAGGCGAAGATCACCGACCCGGCGTCGCGCGGCAGGCCGTGCTGCAGGACGAGCAGCGCCAGGGCCGCGTCGATGTTGAGGACCCAGCCGCGTCGCTCGGTCAGCTCCTGCTCGAGCAGGGTCACCGCCTCGCGGATCTCCGGCGAGCTCTCCGGGAGCAGCCGGTCGAGCAGCAGCTGGGCGCGCGGGTCGGCCTCGGTGTAGACCACGTGCCCGAACCCCGGCGGCGGTCCGGTCGCGAGCGCCACGTCGAGCGCAGCCCTGGGATCGTCGAGCGCGCCGCGCAGCCAGTCGACGGCGCGTACCGAGGCGCCGACGTGCAGCGGGCTGTCGGCGGCGGCGAGCCCGGCAAGAAGCGCGGAGTAGGGATCGCTGCCCGCGGACACCGCGACCCGGACGGCGGTCGTGGACACCGCCCAGGTCGTGGTCGGCGAGGAGGACGAGCGCGAGATCGAGCAGGTCGACGGGCAGGTCGAGGTATGCCGTGAGCGCGGCCGCCGTGGACGCAGCAGGGGCCTGGCGCTCGGAGCCGGCGGGCTCAGGGTCGAGGTCGCCGGACTGACCGTCGCCCTGCCCCCTGGACGAGACGCCGGGGTCGTGCTCCGGGTCTGGGCGTCCTCATCGGGAGGGAGCCGATCATCGCCGCGAGCGCCCGCGCACCGGCCCGGGCGAAGGCGTCGGGGCTGCGGTCGCGGCGACCCACGTCTGCCGAGCCGGCCAGCAGCACTGCGTGCTTGAACCGGTCGAGCACCGGGGTCCGGTCAGGCAGCGCGGCCATCACGGTCCGGATCGAGGCAGCCTCCGGGGCAACGCGCGAGTGCTGGCCACCTGCCCCACGCACTCCCGGGAGCGGCCGCACCTCCCGTGGTGGGCCGGAGGCACGCTCGCCCACCAGGTCGACGGGGATCCCGGTCAGCAGGTCGCGGACCTGCTCGAAGGTCCAGGCCCCCTCGCCTCGACCGGCCGTGTCCGTACCCTCCCCGGCAGGGCCTTCTCCGCCCACCAGGTCCCGCACGTCATGCCCGCGATAGGCGAGGCTGCCGGGCCCGAGCTGCGTGATCGCGGTCCGCACGTCGTCGCTCGTCGCCTGGCGTCGCCCGGCCCGCCCGCCCCGCGCCGCGACCGCCTGGACGTCGGCGAGCGCGAAGAGGCTGCCCGTCCCCGCCTCTCGGCGCACCGGCGTGAGTACTCCCCGGCTGACGTAGGCATACACCGTCTGCACCTTGACCCCGAGGTAGTCGGCCACCTGCCCGGTGCTCACCTCGTCCCTCATGTTGACTCGATCAACGTTGACACCCGATCAACCTTAGCGGCACCCTCGGCCCATGAGCACCCAGATCGCACCGCCCGGCCTCAAGGGCCTCGTCGTCGCCCGCACCGAGACCGGGGACGTCCGCGGAGAGGAGGGGTTCTACCACTTCCGGGAGTACTCCGCGGTGGACCTCGCGCAGCACCGCAGCTTCGAGGACGTCGCGCACCTCATGGTCGACGGGCACCTCCCCGACGAGGCGGAGTCGCGCGCCTTCGCCGCGGAGCTGGCCGCCGCGTCGACGCTGCCCCACGAGCTGCTCGAACAGCTGCTCGCGATCGCGCGCTCCGGCCCGGACCGCGGGTCGCTGGCCCGGCTCCGGACGGCGATCTCGCTGCTGGCCTCGGTGGAGGGGTTCGTGCCGACCTACGGCGCCGCACCGGAGCAGGTCCGCGCCGACGTCATCCGGGTGATGGGCGCGGTGCCGGTGCTGCAGGCGGCGCTCTTCCGCCTCCGCGCGGGTATGCCGCCGCTCGAGCCTCGCCCCGACCTCGGCGCCGGCGGCAGCTGGCTGTGGATGCTGACCGGCGAGGAACCGGCGCCCGAGCACGCGGCGGCGGTCACGGCATACCTCACCAGCACCATCGACCACGGCTTCAGCGCCTCCACCTTCACCGCTCGCGTCGTCACCTCCGCGGGCGCGGACGTCGCATCGGCGGTGTGCGGTGCGATCGGGACCTTCTCCGGGCCGCTGCACGGCGGCGCGCCCGACCGCGCGCTGGACTCCCTGGACGAGATCGGCACGCCGGACCGGGCGCGCGAGTGGGTGCGCGAGCGGGTCACCGCCGGGGAGCGGATCATGGGCTTCGGGCACCCCGTCTACCGGACCCTGGACCCCCGCGCGGCGCTGCTGCGGGAGTATGCCGTGCAGCTCGGCGGTCCGCTCGCCTCGCTCGCGGTGCAGGTCGAGCAGGAGGTCATCGAGGCCCTCGCCGACCTCAAGCCGGGCCGCGAGCTGCACACCAACGTGGAGTACTACGCCGGCGTGGTCATGGAGCAGTGCGGCATCCCGCGCGAGATGTTCACCCCGACCTTCGCCACCGCCCGGGTCGTCGGGTGGGGCGCGCACATCCTGGAGCAGACGCGGGACCCCCGGATCATCCGGCCCGCGGCGGAGTACGTCGGGCCGCCGGCGCCCGCACCGCTGCCCTGAGGGACCATCTACGACGCCCGGTCGAGGTGAGAGCGACCATCTGCAGCGCTCGGTGGGGGTGAGGGCGACCATCTGCGGCGCTCGGTCGAGTCAGGAGCGACCATCTGCGACGCCCGGTCGAGGTGAGCGCGACCATCTGCGGCGCTCGGTGCGAGAAAGGCGAGGGGCTGGGTTGGCTGCCGGGCGGGGGTAGGGTGCCTGCGGCCGACCGAAGGAGCCCGATGACCACCGCGCCGCGCACCCTGACCCTCGAGAACGACGTCCTGCGCCTGGAGCTGGTGAGCACCGGCGCCGCCGTCGCCCGGCTCGAGGTGCACGGCGCCAACGTCGCGCTCGGACACCCCGGCGCCACGGCATACCGGGAGGTGGGCGGCTATCTCGGCGCCGTGATCGGGCGGGTCGGCAACCGGATCGACCAAGGGCGGTTCACCCTCGACGGGACGACGCACCAGATCCCCGCCAACAACGGGCCCAACGCGCTGCACGGCGGGCCCGACGGGTTCGACGCACGCGACTGGACCCTGGCCGACGCCGGTCCCGAGCACGCGACCTGGACCCTGGTGTCGCCCGACGGGGACCAGGGCTTCCCCGGCGAGGTCGAGGTGAGCCTGACCTACACGCTGTCCGGCGGCAGGGTCACCCTCGACTACGCGGCCACGACCACGGCGCCGACCCCGCTCAACCTGACCCACCACGGCTACGTCAACCTCGACGGCGAGGACGCCGGCGAGGTCACCGGTCACGTGCTGAGCGTGGACGCGGACGCCTTCCTGCCCACCCGCCCCGACCAGATCCCCACGGGCGAGATCCGCCCCGTCGAGGGCACAGCGTTCGACCTGCGCGAGCCGGTCGAGCTGTCCACCCTCCTCCCGCCGCCGCAGGACGAGCAGGCGCAGATCGCGGGCGGGATCGACCACCACTTCGTCGTGCGCGGCGAGGGTCTGCGGCGGCACGCCCGGCTCGTGGGTGCCTCCGGCCTGGCGCTGGAGGTCTGGAGCGACCGGCCCGGGGTGCAGGTCTACACCGGCGCGCAGTTCGACGGGGGCATCGTCGGGACGTCGGGGCGGCCCTACGGCCCGTACGCCGGGGTCGCGCTGGAGACGCAGGGCTACCCCGACGCGGTCAACCACGCACACTTCCCGTCGGTGATCCTGCGGCCGGGTGAGAGGTTCGCCTCCACGACGCAGTGGCGGTTCAGCCACGGCGGCTGACCGGGCCCGATGACCCGCCCGGCAGCTCGTCGCCGGTGCCACACTGGAGACGTGACCACCGCCCGACCCTCCGCCCGCCGCGTCGACGCGCCCACCTGGCTGCGTCGCGTCATACCCGTGCTCGTGCTCGTCGCGCTCATGTGGGTGACCGAGATCGTCGACCTGATCCTGCCGCTGGACCTCGACGCCTTCGGGATCCGGCCGCGCGACCTCGGGCACCTGCAGGGGATCGTGCTGAGTCCGTTCCTGCACCTGGGGTTCGGGCACCTCATGGCCAACACGGTCGTGCTGCTCGTGCTGGGCTCGTTGCTCGCGCTGACCACCCGGCACCTGTGGCTCGTCACGGCCGGCGTCGTGCTGCTCGGCGGGCTGGGCGTCTGGGTGCTCGGCGGGCCCAACACGGTGCACATCGGCGCGAGCGGCGTCGTCTACGGGTATGCCGCCTTCCTCGCGGTCTACGGCTTCGTCGCCCGCAGGATCGGCCAGGCGCTGCTCGGGGTGCTCGTCATCCTGGTCTACGGGTCGATGATCTGGGGCGTGCTGCCGCTGCGCGAGGGCGTCTCGTGGCAGGGGCACCTCTTCGGCGCCGCCGCGGGGGTCGCGATGGCGGTGTGGCTCGGGCGGCGAGACCGGACGTCGCGGAATGCGTGAGGGCCACTTCCGCTTGACTCACCCATGAAGCGCATCGGCTTTCTCTCCTTCGGCCACTGGACGCCGCACCCCCAGTCGGCGACGCAGTCGGCCTCGGACGTCCTGCTCCAGTCGATCGACCTGGCGGTCGCCGCGGAGGAGCTCGGCGCGGACGGCGCCTACTACCGCGTCCACCACTTCGCCCGGCAGCTCGCCTCGCCCTTCCCGCTGCTCGCGGCGGTGGGCGCCAAGACCGAGCGGATCGAGATCGGGACGGGCGTCATCGACATGCGCTACGAGAACCCGCTCTACATGGTCGAGGACGCCGGCGCCGCCGACCTCATCTCCGGCGGCCGGCTCCAGCTGGGCATCAGCCGGGGGAGCCCCGAGCAGGTCATCGAGGGCTACCGGCACTTCGACCATCACCCCGCCGAGGGTGAGAGCGACGCCGACATGGCGCGACGGCATACCGCGCGCTTCCTCGACGCGCTCGAGGGTGAGGGTTTCGCCCAGCCGAACCCGCGCCCGATGTTTCCGAACCCGCCCGGGCTGCTGCGCCTCGAGCCGCACAGCGAGGGCCTGCGCGAGCGCATCTGGTGGGGCGCCGGCACCCGCGGGACCGCCGAGTGGGCGGCCGGCGAGGGGATGAACCTCATGAGCTCGACCCTGCTCACCGAGGACACCGGCGTGCCGTTCCACCAGCTGCAGGCCGAGCAGATCCAGCGCTACCGCGACGCCTGGACCGCCGCCGGGCACGCTCGCGAGCCGCGCGTGTCGGTGAGCCGCAGCGTCTTCCCGCTGCGCTCGGAGCAGGACCACGCCTACTTCGGGCTGGAGCGGCGCAGCACCGATCAGGTCGGCATCATCGACGGCTCACGCTCGACCTTCGGCAAGACGTATGCCGCCGAGCCGGACGAGCTGGCCCGCCAGCTCGCGGCCGACGAGGCGATCGCTGCCGCCGACACCCTGCTGCTCACCGTGCCGAACCAGCTGGGTGTTGACTACTGCGCGCACGTCATCGAGGGCGTGCTCGAGGTGGCGACCGAGCTCGGCTGGCGGGACTGAACTCGAGGGCCGGCTACCCGACGGCGGTCCCCTCGAGCTCGACCATCTGGCCGGGGATGGCCAGGCGAACGACCTGGAGCATCGTCGTGGTCGGGGCTGCCCCCGCGGCCTCCAGACGCCCCGCCAGCGCGCCGTAGTGGGGCATCAGCGCCTCGATGTCCGTGGCGTAGACGTTGAGGCGGACCAGACTGGCCAGCGACATGTCGGCCGCGCCCAGCACGGCCTCGAGGTTGTCCGTCGCCAGCGCGAGCTGGGCGGCGAGGTCGTCCTCGTGCACCGGACGACCCTCGGGACTCATCGAGGTCTGTCCGGAGATGTAGAGGGTGCGGGTGTGTCCCGTGACGACCTCGCCCTGGTTGAAGCCCAGGCTCTGTGACCAGGTGACGGGGTTGATGGCGCGACGTTCCATGGGTACTCCGATCGGGTAGCTCACGTGCGCCCGACAGCCCTGATGGCCGCCGTCCTGACGCCGTTCGCCCAGCCTGACGACTCATCACGACACCTTGTGTCCTGATTTCTGGGAGAGTTCGCTCATGCGGGCGGATCGGTTGGTCGCGATGGTGCTGCTGCTGCGGCAGCGCGGCCGGATGACCGCCGACCAGCTCGCGGCCGAGCTCGAGGTCAGCGTGCGCACCGTGGTGCGCGACGTCACCGCGCTCTCCACCGCCGGTGTCCCGGTCTACAGCGACCGCGGTCGGCACGGCGGCTACAGCCTGCTTCCGGGCTTTCGCACCGAGCTCACCGGCCTGACCCGAGATGAGGCTCTCGCCCTGCTCGCCTCCGGATCGGCCCGTGGAGCCGCCGCCTTCGGACTTCGCGGCCCCCTGGACTCGGCGCTGCGCAAGGTCGTGGACGCGCTGCCGGACGGGCACCGGTCGACCGTGGACGACGTGGTCAGCCGGCTCCTGGTCGAGCCCGAGGTCGACCTGCTCTCCCGAGGACGAGGGGCCGAGGAGCCGGTGGGTGCGGTGATGGGCACGATCCGCGAGGCGGTCCTGTCCGGCCACCGGGTGTGGTTCGACTACGCCGGCCCGGGTGGGGCGCCGGGCCGGCGGACCGTCGATCCGATCGGCCTGGTCACGGTCCGTGGCCGCACCTACCTGATGGCCACCAAGGACGGGCAGGACCGCACCTACCGTGTGTCGCGGATGGTGGATGCAGGGCGACTGCCGGAGCCGGCCACCCGCCCGGCGCAGGTGGACCTGGACCGGCTCTGGGCTGACCGCTGCGCCAGCTTCCTCGACTCCGGCCACCTGTCGGTGCGCCTGCGGGTGTCGGCAGCTCGACGCGAGGAGATCCTGGACCTGGCCCGCGCGGTCCGTGCCGAGCACGACTCGCGCGAGGGGTGGCTCCGCCTCGACGTCACCTTCGACGACCTGCGCCACGCGGTGTGGGCGGTGTGGCGTCTGGGGACGGAGGCCGAGGTCGAGTCTCCCTCGTCTCTGCGCGAGGCACTGGGGCGCCGAGCGGCGGAGCTGGTGGCGCGGTACGGCACGTCGCCCGGCAGCGGGTAGCCCGACGTTCCGCCGGGTGCCGGGGCGCGGTGGGGCGCCCAGGGCTCGACCCTCAGCTGACCCCGTCCGCCCCGACCCGGAAGGCGGCGACCTGTGGGTGCGTCCTGGTCACCCAGCCCGCGACCACGAGGCAGGCCGCGGCACCGAGGAGCGCCGACCAGGCGGGCGTCGTCAGGCCGGCGACCAGACCTGCCCGCGCGTTGCCGATGTCCGGCCCGGACACCCCGATGACGTGCTCGACGGAGGAGACCCGCCCGAGGTGGCTGTCCGGGGTCGCGAGCTGCACCATCGCCGCCCGGCTGGTGACCGACACGGTGTCGGCGGCCCCGGCGACGACGAGCGTGGCCAGCGCTGCCCAGGCCAGCCCACCGAGTGCGGCGAGACCGAAACCGAGCAGGGCGAGACCCCATACCGCGACCGCGACCAGCTGCACCACACCCAGCCGGGCACGCCGGGTGACCAGCCCCGACGCCACCCCCGCGCTGACGCCACCGACCGCGATGGCGCTGAGGAACAGCCCGAGGGTGCGCGGGTCGCCGGCGAAGAGCTCCTCGTTGACCATCGGGAAGAGCGCGACCGGGAAGGCCAGCAGCGTCGCCGCCAGGTCGAGGAGGAACGACCCGCGCAGCACCGGGTCGCGACGCACCTGCAGCACGCCTTCGCCCAGCATGAGCAGCGCGGTGCGGGTACGGCGGCGGAGTCGACCCACGTGCGAGACGGGGGCCGGGAGGTGCGGGTATGCCGTCGCGCTCGCCCGCTCCGGCGGCATGGGGGGCAGCGCGCGCACCGTGAACCAGCTGATCATGAGGGCGGTGGCGTTGACCAGGTAGCAGACCGCTGGCGAGGCGAGCCCCAGAAGCACCCCACCGAGCGCTGGGCCCACCATCATCGCGGCCTGGAAGCTGATCATGTGCAGCGCGATGCCGCCGGCCACCAGGTCACGCGGCAGCAGGCGGGTGATGAACGTGCGTCGGGCCGGCGCACCGAGGGCGCTGCAGGCGGTCTGCAGGCCGATGAGGGCGAGCAGCACCGGCAGCGGATAGAGGCCGAGCACCAGCTGGGCCCCGAGGGCGAGGGCCGCGCCCGCCTGCCCGCCGGTGGCTGCCAAGGCGACACGGCGCCGGTCGAGGACGTCGGCCACCGGACCGCCCACCAGCCCCATGACGATCATCGGCACCGCCTGGGTGAGCCCGATCGAGGCCACCCAGAACGCACTGCCGGTCATCTCCCACACCTGGAAGAGCACGGCCACGACCGCGACCTGGTGACCGAGCCCGGAGAGCGCACCTCCGACCCAGAGACGCCGGTAGTCCGGGCTGCGCCGCAGCGGCGTCAGGTCGACGAAGGCACTGCGGGCGCCCCGCCCTCTCACCTCACCCACCGGGCGTCGCTGATGGTCGTCCCCGACCGGACCGGGCGTCGCTCATGGTCACGCGTGCGGGACGCACGGGCCGGCGTCATCGGGCGTCACCCCGGAGGTGGTCCTCCAGCCGCTCGGCGAACGACCGGCGCCCCAGCACCTCGGCCACGTCCGTGGCGACCCGGCTGAGGGCATACGGCAGCTCCTCCTCCAGCTCGGCGATCGCCGCCTCGGTCGCGCGCCACTCAGCCTCGGCCAGCGGGACCAGCGCACGTCCGCGCTGGGTCAGCGTCACCACGCGGGTGCGCCCGTCCTCGCCGGCCTCGCTGGTGACGAGGTCGGCCTGGCGCATCTGGGTGATCGTCTGCGAGAGGGCCGAGTGGGTCCGGTCGAGCTCGCGCGCGAGCTGGGTGATCGTCATCGGACCGAGGTGGGCGAGTCGCACCAGCGGCAGGACGAACCTGCTGCGCACCTGCCCCTGACCCCGCTCGCGGTAGGCATCGGTGATCGCCGCGTCCATGTCGGCCAGCACCTCGAAGAGCTGCTTGAGCCGGCTCTCTCGGGTCGGGTCCGGGGATGTCACAGCGCTAATATAACAGCCCTGTCAGGTATGCCGCCTTCCGCACCGAGCGCCGCACATGGTCGCCCCACCACCCACCGAACGCCGTAGATGGTCGCCCCACCACCCACCGACTGATAGACACCTCGTATGCGCATCCTGCTGCTCGGCGGCACCGCCTTCCTCTCCCGCGCGACCGCGACCGAGGCGGTGCGGCGGGGCCACGACGTCACCTGCTTGGCTCGCGGGACCGCACCGACACCAGAGGGCGTCACCTTCGTGCGGGGGGATCGGGACGCCGACGAAGGCCTGGCGCCGGTGCGCGGCCGGCAATGGGACGCCGTCATCGACGTCTCCCGGCAGCCGGGGCAGGTACGCCGTGCGGTGGCCGAGCTCGACACCGCCCACTGGGTCTTCGTGTCGACCGCCAACGTCTACGCGACTCCCGGCCCCGGTGGCACCAGCGGGCCGCCCACCGAGTCGACGGACCTGCTGGAGCCGCTGGCGGGAGAAGTCATGGCCTCGATGGAGGACTACGGACCGGCGAAGGTGGCGTGTGAGCAGGCGGTGGTCGAGGGGATGACCGCACGGGGCGGCACCTCGACCCTGGTGCGGGCGGGTCTCATCGGCGGTCCGGGGGACACGTCCGGCCGCCTGGGATACTGGCCCTGGCGCTTCGCCCACCCGAGCGGCCCGGACGTGCTCGTGCCGGACGACCCCGACTTCCCCGTCGCCGTCATCGACGTGCGCGACCTCGCGTCGTGGATGGCCGACGCAGCCGAACAGCGACTCGACGGGGCTTTCAACGCGGCCGGGCCGATGGTGCCGCTGGCCGAGGTCGTCGAGGCGGCCCGCGAGGTGGCCGGAGAGGCGGTGGTTCCCCGACCGGTGCCGGTTGCGCGTCTCGCCGAGCTGGGCGTCAACCCGTGGATGGGCCCGCGGTCGCTGCCTTTGTGGATCGACGATCCGTCGCTGCGTTCCTTCGCCGTGCTCGACACGACCCGCGCGCGTGGTGCAGGACTGCATACCCGGCCCCTGGTCGAGACGCTGCGCGACACCCTGGCCTGGGAGGAGACGCGCACGACCCCGCGGGGAGCGGGGCTGACGGACAGCGAGGAACAGGAGATCCGGGCGACCCTGGACGCCGGGCAGTAACCATCTGCGGCGCTCGGTGGGTTACAGGGCGACCATCTACGGCGCTCGGTGGGTTACAGGGCGACCATCTACGGCGCTCGGTCGGTCCGTGCGCGACCATCTACGGCGCTCGGTCGGTCCGTGCGCGACCATCCGCGACGCCCGGTCGGTCAGAGGGCGACCATCTGCGGCGCTCGGTGGGTCAGAGGGGCAGGGTGCGGACCCAGTTGGCGCCGGCGCCGGTCTCGACCCGGCCCAGCTCGGTGAGGGAGCCGTCCTCACCGATCGCGACGAGCGCGACGTCGGTGTCCTTCTCCCCCGCCACGACGGCATACCCGCCGCCCGCGAGCACCGCGAAGCCGCGCGGCTGGGCCACGGTCGGGATGAGCGACACGGCCTCGCCCACCGTGCCGTCCTCCCGCACGGGGAGACTGGCCAGGGTCGACTCCGAGCGCTCGCTCGCCAGGACGTAGGCACCCCCGCGCGCGAGGTGCAGGTCGGCACCCCAGATGAGGTGTCCGGCAACCGGGTCCGCGCCGAGCTCGCTGTGGCGGAGGCCGCGGTCCGGGGCGTAGGCCGGGGTCGCCGAGCGCTGGGTCAGGTCACCGCTGGTGTCCCGCGCATAGGCCAGCACCTCCCCGGAGAACTCGGTCATGACGTAGGCATGGGTCTCCTGCGCGTCCAGCACGAGGTGGCGGGGGCCCGACCCTTTCGGCGCCGTCGCGGTGGGCGGAGCGAGCGGCGAGAGGCCGCCGCCGGGCGAGAGGGCGTACTGCGCGACGACGTCGGCACCGAGCGAGACGACGTAGACCTGTCCGCCGTCGCCGGCGAGCGCGACGCAGTGCGCGTTGGGCCACGTGACCTCCGCGGTCGGCTCCTCGACGTGCCCGTCGCCGTCCACCGGGAAGACCTGAGCGCTCCCGCCGCCGTACGACGCCCCGACGAGCAGCGTCCCCCCGTGGGCGAGCGCGAGGTAGGTCATCGAGTCGGCGACGTCGGTGCGCGACAGGTGCTCCAGGGCACCGGACTCCCGGTCGAGGGCGAAGACGTCGATGCCGGGCGGGTCACCCTTGGCCGCGGCATACACGAGGTCGCGCTCGGGGTCGATCGCGAAGGTGCCGCAGCCCTCCCCCACCTCGCTCAGCGCGATCCGCTCCAGGGCGGGCGCGGCGGAGTCGGGGTCGATCCGGAAGGTGCTCACCGTGCTGTCACCGGCGTTGGCCACGAGGACGAGTTCGCTCATGCCCCCACGGTATGCCGTGCCCGGCGCGGGCGATCGGTCAGTCGCCAGAGGCCCAGCCGAAGACCTCGCCATCGGCGCCGGTGACCGTCACGGACGGCGTCGGCGCGAGGACGATCTGCACCCGCAGCCACTGGTCCTGACCCGAGGAGACGTAGGTCAGGGACTCGTTGCTGCGCTCCTCGACCTGGGTGCGGGCCCGCGCGAGCCAGGCGTGGCGGCGGCGCAGCCCGATGAGCGCGCGGTGCAGCTCGAGCATCCAGGCGCCGTCGGCAGACAGGTCGGTGGGCGCGTCCGGCAGGGCCGGGCGGATGTCGTCGTCGCCCCCGAGCCGCTCCTCCTTGAGCCCCCGGAAGGCGTGCTCGTCGCCGTAGTAGACCGAGGGCATACCGCCCACCGTCATGAGCACCGCGAGCCCTAGCACGGCACCGTCGTCACCGGCGGTGGTGGCGATCCGGGTGACGTCGTGGTTGCCGACGAAGGTCTGCGGCACGAAGGACTCCAGCAGCGCGTCGTGCCCCTCGATCGCGTGCGCCAGCTCCCAGCAGTTGGTGTCGACGACCGAGCTCCAGATCGCCTTCCACAGCTGGTACTGCGTCACCGTGTCGACGCCGCTGGCCTCCACGAAGCCCGCGTAGTCACCGTGGATGACCTCGCCGACGAAGAGCGCGTCGGGGAACTCCTCGCGCACCCGGGTCGTGACGCGGGCCCAGAAGTCGGTGGGCACCGCGTATGCCACGTCGAGCCGCCACCCGGCGATCCCCCGCCGTAGCCAGTGCAGCATGACCTCGACGACAAGGTCCTCGACGTCGGGGTGGCCGTGGTCCAGCTCGACCAGGCCCTCGTGCCCCTCCCAGGAGGCGGGGCGGCCGTCCTCGCCCTGCTTGAGCATGGCGGCGGTCTGCGGGTCGGTGACCATGGGGTGGTCGACCCCGACGTGGTTGAAGACGCCGTCCAGGAGCACCGAGAGCCCCCGCTCCCGGCACTGCTGGAGCAAGCGGTCGAGGTCGGCCTCGTCCCCCAGCCGCGGGTCGACCCTGGAGTGGTCGAGGGTGTCGTAGCCGTGGCTGCGCGAGGCGAAGACCGGCCCGAGCAGCAGGCCCGAGCAGCCGATCTCCACGGCGTGGTCGAGCCAGCCCTCCAGCCGCGGCAGCCGGTGCTCGACGGTGGCGTCGGCCGGGTCGCCCTCCAGCACCGCCGGGGCCCCGACCGCCCCGAGCGGGTAGACGTGCCACCAGATGGCGTGGTCCAGCAGGCGTGCGGCGCCGGGGGCAGGGGGTGCAGGCATACGCCCATCCTCCCAGGCGCGACGCCGGCGCACCATCGGTCGGTCGGGGGGGGCACTCTCAGCCGGTTGGTCATGTGTCGTCCTGCTCGAGGGGGACGTCACATGACGAGCCGGCTGAGGGTGGGGGGCTGCCGCCAGCCATGGCCCAGACGCAGCTACGGGCCCGGGCCGCCGTGGTGCTGGCGTCCCGGGCCCGATGCAGCGCCTCACCAGCGGTGGGCGACGTCGATCACCAGCCGTTGACCCGAGCCCGGGCCGTCGAGCACGAAGGCGCGCATCGGCAGCCGGGCGCGCACGCCCATCCCGAGCGAGGTCTGGCTCTCGAAGCTGCCACCGAGGCGCACCTGACGCAGCGTGCTGTAGCCCGAGGTGCTGACGAGCTCGGCCGGGTTGGCCGGGTCGTAGACGGCGTCACCGGTGTCGGTGTCGTAGGTCGGGTTGCCGACCAGGACCTCGATCTTGGCACCGCCGCGCAGCGACAGCGCCGCTCCGCTCCCGGGGGCGCGGTAGGTCGTGACGTAGCGGACGGCATACTCCCCGGACTCTCCGGAGACGTCGATGACGACCCGGTCGAAGCAGGTGTGCCTGCCCGAGCGGACGTCGGTGATCGGCGCCTGCGCGGTGTCGTAGCCGGTGACCTTGGGCGTCGAGCCCCAGGTGATGCCGCAGTAGGGCGCGGCCTGCGCCGCAGGGGCGATGACCGCGGTGGGCGCGAGCGCCGCGGCGGCCAGCAAGGCGCTGGCCACCAGGGTGCGTGGGGTGGTTTTCCGGATGGATCTCATGACGACCTCCTTGTCGTGCGATGTATCTGTATGTCGCACGGAGGAGGGCGAAAGGTTGCCGCTGGATACCCATGAGTTGCCCTGGGTTCGGGGGTCGCGTCAGCCCGAGCGGCGGTGGACCCAGCGCGCGACCATGGCGACGATCGGCAGCAGCCAGCGCATGAGGCGGCGGCCCCACGGGGTGTCGGAGCGCTGGATCCAGGTCACCGTCTGGAGGGAGTCACGCACGGCCGCGGCGGCATACTCGCGCATCTGCTGGTGGTATGCCTCGACCGCCTCGACGAGGGGTCGCCGGCCTGCGTCCACCTCACCGAGGAGCTCGGCCAGGGCGGCGGCGTCGCGGACGGCGGTGGCCGCGCCCTGCCCACCCGTCGGGGGCATCGCGTGGGCGGCGTCGCCGAGCGCGGTGACCGGGCCGGCGTCCCACGGTGCGATCGCGGCGGGGTCGGCCGCGAGGAACCGGAAGCCGGAGATCTCGCGGTGCTCGCCGCGCTCGACGAGCTCCAGCGCGCCGGGCTCCCAGCCGCGCTCGCGCAGCACCTCGCCGACGTGGTGGACCAGGAGCGAGCCGGGAACGCCGGTGACTCGCTCCGGCAGCAGGTGGTCGACGCCGATGAAGCCCCAGATGATCACTGGCTCGGTGGTGAGGGACAGCGACCGTCTGCCGGTGCCACCCGGCTGACCTGCGGGGTCGTGCCGGGAGGCGAAGAGTCCCGCGCCGCCCGGGCCGATCGCCAGCATGGGCTCCTCGGCCACGAGCTCCTGCGCCTGCGTCGACAGCCGCGACCACTCGGTGCGCCCGGCCACCCCGACCAGCCCGACCGGCGTGCTCGTGGGCTCACCGGCCAGGCGCTGCGCCAGACCGGACCCCGCTCCGTCGGCGATGATGAGCACGTCGCCCTCGAGCTGGCTCCCGTCGTCGAGCTCCAGCCGCACCCCCGGCGAGGGCGAGTCCACGTCGTAGCGGACCGCCCGGCGACCCAGCAGCACGTGCTGCTCCAGGCCCTCCGCCAGCACCAGACGCAGGGTCACCCGGTCGATGTCCACCGAACGCCCGCCCGGCGGGTCGGCCGCGGAGAAGAGCAGCCGGCCGCGGTGATCGCACAGGGCGGTCCGGAAGTCCTCGGCGCCCATGCCCGAGGCGAGCAGCAGATCGCGCCGCTCGGCGGGCAGCAGGCTGCCGAGCGCCTCCACGGCCTTCGGCCCGAGGTGCAGCTTGTAGCCCCCCGTGCGCTCCAGGTCGACGTCCGGCTCGACGACGACCACGTCGATGCCGCGCCCGACGAGCCCCTGCGCCAGGGCCAACCCACCGATCCCGCCACCCGCGATCAGCACCCTCATGCCACATCCCCCTCATGTCCTCTCATCCGGCCAGTCCACCACGGTCTGCCGCAGTCCGCACGGCGCGACGCGGTGTCCGGTGCGTGGCGACCTAGGACGCGAGGCGCGAGGCCGGTCAGCAAGAGATCTCGATCCTCCGCGTGGCGCCCCACAGCGCCCACCCGATCAGCAGGGCCCCCGAGCCCACCCCGCTGACCAGGGCGATCGGCGCCGCGCCCACCCCCAGGACCGCCATGACCAACCCGGCGAGCCCGAGGGCCGACATCACCACGGCCAGCGCCATGAAGCTCGCATGCCGGAACAGCCGAGCCAGCGGCACGAAGTGCACCCCGACGACGAGCGCCACCCAGGCAACCCCCGCCTCGGGGGCGTCGAACACCTGCGAGATCACCCGCACGCCGACGATGATGGCTACCGCCTCGACCGCCGTCACCACCCAGAACGCCCCCCGGAACGGCGGGCGGTCGGGCCCGGGGACGGCCAACCCCTCCCGGCCGGCCCGCGCCATCGCCCGGTAGGTCAGCTGGGCGGCGACCACGACGGCCACGAACGCCACGGCGCCGGCGATCCGTAGGGCCAGCGCGACCCCGTCAGCCAGGAGCCCGGAGTTGACCCAGACGAAGACGAGGCCGAACGACCCGGCGATGAGGGCGCCGATCGCCTGGCCCCGGTCGGCGGGGACGCGCAACGTCCCGGTCCGCGCTGCGGCGGTGTGTGATGAGGTGTCCATACTTTGACTGTAGTTGCATCTAATGAATGTAGTCAACTACCGTGAACCCATGGACGCCCCGCCGACCAGGACCTACCGCTCCCCCCTCCGCGCCGAGCGCGCCGCGCAGACCCGGGACCGGGTGCGGGCCGCCGCCCGCGAGCTGTTCGAGGCCGAGGGATTCGGCTCGACGACGATCGCTGCCATCTCCGAACGGGCCGACGTCTCGCCCCAGACGATCTACTCCACCTTCGGCAGCAAGGCCGCGATCCTGCGCGACCTGCTCGAGCAGATGGAGGAGGCGGCCGAGGCGGTGACGTGGCGCGAGCGCATCGCGCAGGAGCAGGACCCCGCCCTCGTGCTGCGCGCCTTCGCTCAGTGGACCCGCGCCTTCTTCGCCACCAGCCGCGCGTCGATGCAGGTGGCCCAGGCGGCGATGGCCGACCCGCTGATCGCCGAGCTCGCCGAGACGGGCAACCAGCGACGCCGGCAGGCGTTGACCTCGCTCATGGGCCGGCTCGCCGACGAGGGCGCCCTGCGACCCGGCCTCGAGCGGGGCGAGGCGGTGGATCGCGCCTGGCTGCTCACCGGCGTCGAGACCTATCTCGGCGCCACCGCGGGATGCGGCTGGTCCGAGGAGAGGTATGCCGACTGGCTCGCCGAGTCGCTCACGCTCCAACTCCTGGCGACCCCGCCGAGCGACCCACCTACCCTGTCGTCATGACCGGATCGGGCGCGAGCGCATACCCCCATCTGCTCAGCCCCGTGCAGCTCGGCGGGGTGACGCTGCCCAACCGCGTCGTCATGGGCTCGATGCACACCAAGCTCGAGGACCGGGCGCGTGACATCGACAAGCTCGCGGCCTACTTCGCCGAGCGCGCGCGGGGCGGCGTCGGGCTCATGGTGACCGGGGGGTATGCCCCGAGCTGGCGCGGCTGGCTGCTCCCCTTCGGCTCGAGCATGGTCCGGGCGACGCAGGCGCGCAGGCACCGCACGGTCACCGACGCGGTGCACGAGCACGGCGGGCGGATCCTGCTGCAGGTGCTGCACGCAGGGCGCTACGCCTACCACCCGATGAGCCAGGGCGCGTCGGCGCTGAAGTCGCCGATCACGCCGTTCCGCCCCTCGGCCCTGACCACCCGACAGGTGGAGCGGACGATCACCGACTTCGCCCAGTCGGCGCGGCTGGCGCAGCAGGCGGGCTACGACGGGGTCGAGATCATGGGCTCCGAGGGCTACCTCATCAACCAGATGCTCACCGCGCGGACCAACGACCGCACCGACGCCTGGGGCGGGTCCGCGGCGGCCCGTCAGCGCTTCCCCGTGGAGATCGTGCGCCGGACCCGCGAGCTCGTCGGAGATGACTTCATCGTGCAGTACCGCATGAGCCTGCTCGACCTCGTGCCCGAAGGGCAGAGCTGGGCCGAGACGGTCGACCTCGCGCACGCCCTGGAGGCGGCAGGGGCCACCTGCTTCAACACCGGCATCGGCTGGCACGAGTCGCGGATCCCGACGATCGTCACCTCGGTGCCGCGGGCGGCCTTCAGCTGGGTGAGCGCGCGGCTCAAGGCGGAGGTCGGCGTGCCGGTCATCGCCTCCAACCGGATCAACCGGCCCGAGGTCGCCGAGCAGGTCCTCGCCGCGGGCGAGGCCGACCTCGTCTCCATGGCGCGGCCGCTGCTCGCCGACCCCGCCTGGGTCAGCAAGACCGCGCAGGGGCGCGAGGCCGAGATCATCCCGTGCATCGCCTGCAACCAGGCCTGCCTGGACCACACCTTCGACAACCAGCGGGCGACCTGCATCCTGAACCCGCGGTCGGCCCACGAGACCGAGCTGGTCCTCGCCCCAACCCGCATGGTGAGGAAGGTCGCCGTGGTCGGGGCTGGGCCAGCCGGGCTGGCGGCCGCCGTCGAGCTGGCCGGTCGCGGGCACGAGGTCGACCTCTACGAGGCGTCCGAGCAGGTCGGCGGGCAGTTCCGGCTGGCGGCGCAGATCCCCGGCAAGGAGGAGTTCCGCGCGGCGATCGCCTACTACGAGCACATGCTCGGGGTCCGCGGGGTGCGGGTGCACCTGGGCCGACGGGTCGGCGTCGAGGAGCTGCGGGGAGCCGACGAGGTCGTGGTCGCGACCGGCGTCACGCCGCGGGTGCCGGAGATCCCGGGGGTCGACCACCCCAGCGTGCTGAGCTATCCCGAGGCGATCCGCGAGCCCGGGCGGGTCGGCCGGCGGGTCGCCGTCGTCGGCGCCGGTGGCATCGGCTTCGACGTGAGCAGCGCGCTCCTGCACGAGCCGGACGAGAGCGTGCAGGAGTGGCGGGCGCGCTGGGGCGTCGCCGACCCGTGGGAGCAGCGCGCCGGGCTCGGGGAGAAGCGGCAGCCGCCCCCGCCCCGGGAGCTGCACCTCGTGCAGCGCAAGGCGACGCGCCACGGCAAGGGCCTGGGCAGGACGACCGGGTGGGTGCACCGCACGGAGCTGATTGACGCCGGGGTGGAGTTCGTCGGGGGCGCGGAGTACGTCCGGATCGACGACGCCGGGCTGCACCTGACCCTGCCCCCGGAGGACGGCGGGACGGGCGAGCGCCGGCCGCACGTCATACCCGTCGACACCGTGGTGATCTGCGCTGGCCAGGAGTCGGTCACCGACCTCGTCGAGCCACTCGGCGAGCTCGGGGTGCCGGTGCACGTCATCGGTGGGGCGGACGTGGCCGCCGAGCTCGACGCCAAGCGGGCGATCAAGCAGGCCACCGAGCTGGCGGCGCAGATCTAGGGCCGCCGCCCGAGGGCGGAACGCTCAGGCTCCTGCCGAGGGGTATGCCTGGCGCACCGCCTCCACGGAGGCCGGCACCGGCGCACTCACGCCCGGCGTCGGCTCCGGCTCACCTGCCACCACGGCCAGCGGCACGACACCGGTCCAGACGCCCTGGTCCTGGGGTGCGTCGCAGCCGCCGGTGCGCGCCTTGAACAGCCAGGAGCCCTCCTCGATCGGCAGCGCCAGGCACGTCGTCGCCCGCATCTCCTTGGTGCTGCTGGCCCGGATCTCCTGAGTACGGCCGGGGAGCAGACGGTCGGTCATCCGCTCCAGAGCGGCCCAGGACTCCTCGGCGTCCAGCTCGACGGCCGTGCCCCGCAGCACCGCGCTGCGGTAGTTGGCCGAGGAGTCGAAGGCGCTCTCAGCCACCACGAGACCGTCGAGCGCGAATACCGTGAGGGTCAGCGGCGCCCCGGCGATGAGGTGACGCAGCGCGCCCGCGCCGGTGGACCCGTGCAGCAGCACGCGGTCGCCGTCGCGGGCGAGGAGCAGCGGGACCGACCACGGCATACCGTCGACCACGGTCGACAGCACGCCCACCGGCACGGTGTCGAGCAGGTCGTCGAGGGCGGCGCGCTCGGAGGTGTAGCGCTCGGGCTTGCGGGTCGGCGTCGCCAGATCGGTCATGGGTCTAGGGTGGCGGACATCTGGACCTCCTTCCAGAGCCATTTGCTGCACCGATCACCAGACCATTTCAGAGGACGAGGTATGCCGTCATCCACCTGGCAGGGACCACTGCGCCTCTCCTCCGGCCCGGGGTCGCTGCCGCACCGGATCGCCGCCGCCGCGGTCGAGGCGCTGGCCTCGGGGTCCCTGCGGCCGGGGGACGCGCTGCCTGCGACCCGACGACTGGCCGAGCAGCTCGGGGTCGGCCGCGGGGCGGTCGTGGGGGCCTACGACGAGCTCGTCGCCGCGGGCTACGCCGAGGGGCGGACCGGCAGCGGCACCTTCGTCGTGCAGGGCGCCGACGTCGCCGCGCGGGCCGTCCAGCCGCCGGGTGGAGAGCAGCGCAGGACCGAGTCGCGGCAGCAGACCCGCGCACGCACGCCCGGGGATGGACCCGCACCCACCGATCCGACCGGTCGAGAGCAGCTGAGGGGGCGGGCGCGGCGGGAGGCTTCGGCGATGCGTGGGCACGCCGACCCCAGCGGCGGCGTCGCCACCCCGCCGCCAGGTGACCTCGACCTGCGACCCGGCCACGCCGAGCCTGCCCTCATCTCCACCCGCGACTGGCGGACGGCCTGGCGGCACGGCATACCCGACCAGCCGGGGGCGGAGGCGCTGAGCCGCACGCGCCACCCCGAGCTGGAGGCGGCGCTCGCCGATCACCTGCGCCGGCTCCGCGGTCTGGCCGTCGCGCCCGAGGAGGTCGTCGTCGTGCCCAACGCGAGCGCCGCCTTCACCGTCCTGACCCGGGCGGCGGGGCTGGTGGGCCGGACGGTCGCGGTCGAGGACCCCGGCTACCGCCGCGCGCGAGCGGCGTTCGAGGCCGCCGGGGCGAGGGTCCGCGGGGTGCCGGTCGACGACGACGGGCTGGACCCGGCGCTCCTGGACCCCGACGATGCGGCGGCGTACCTCACCCCGGCGCACCAGTACCCGCTCGGTGCCCGGATGCCGCTCCCCCGCCGGGTCGAGGTGGTGGGGCAGGCGCGTCAGGCCGGCCGGTTGATCGTCGAGGACGACTACGACGGCGAGTTCCGCTACGGCGTGCCCCCGATGCCGGCGCTGCGGTCGCTCCCCGGCGGGGCGGACTGCGTCGCCTACGTCGGCACCGCCTCCAAGATCCTCACCCCGGACCTCGGGCTCGCCTGGGTGGTGCCCCCACCGCACCTGCTCACGGCCGTCCGCCAGGCGCAGGACCAGCTCTCGCTCGGGGCCTCCCCCGTGGCGTCCAGGGCGCTCGCCCACCTCATCGACTCGGGCGCGCTGGGTCGGCACCTGGCGCGGGCGGCCCGGCTCTACCGCGCCCGCCGCGACGCCCTGGTCCACGCCGTCGGGGAGCAGCTGCCGGACCTGGTGGTGAGCGGCGTCGAGGCCGGGCTGCACCTGGTCCTCCTGCTCGACCGAGCCATCGATGACCGTGCGGTCATCGGCCGGCTGCGCGAGAGCGGCATCTGGGTCGAACCGCTCAGCGCCTACTACCTCGGCCCACCGCGGCCCGGCCTGGTCATCGGGTACGCCCGGCTGCCGGAGACCCGCGCCCCGGCCGTGGTCGGAGCCGTCTCGGCGGCCCTCACCCAGGAGCTAGGAGTTCTGGACCAGGTCCACCCCGAGGACGGCCAGCGTGCCGAAGGCGACGCCCCACAGGATGATGGAGACCACCTGCCACCCGATGACCCCGCGGGTGCTGGCGCCGAAGGCGACCAGGGCACCTGAGGTGATCTGGCTCGGCAGGACGGTCTGCCCCAGCAGGCTCACGCCCGGCACCCCGAAGCGGTCGAGCATCCGGCGCAGGCGCTGCTTGCGCGGCGACAGCTGCTCGACGGGAGTCACCCCTCGCCGGGCGCGCAGCCGGTCCGCGGACAGGACGACGAGGACCATCGAGATGACATTGCCCACCACGGCGGCGATGATCGCCACCACCGGGTTGAGGCCCGCGAGCACACCGATCACCGCGCCGAAGTAGCTCTCAACGAAGGGGATGGCTGCTGCGGCCATCACCCCGAGCCACTGCAGCAGCGGCGGGAGCCCTTCGGTGAACTCCTGCAGGTTGTCGATCATCATGACCCTCCCGGTCGGTGTCCCCTGTGTACAGTGTCGGCAGCAGATTAGCACGGTGTACTAGCACACTGTGCCGGTGAGGAGCGTCATGACGGCAGAGCGCCGGGAGCAGATCGTGCAGGCCGCGCGGGCGCTCGCCGCCGAGGGCGGCCTGGAGGCGGTCAGCGTGCGCAGCGTGGCGCGGCGGGCGGGCATCGGCGCGACCACCTTGCGGCACTACTTCCCGACCCAGTGCGACCTCTACGACGCGCTCCTCGGACCCGCGCTGGACCGGATGCTGTCGGACCTGCGGATCGGCGATCGACGCGTCGCTCCGCGTCGGCGCCTGCTCGAGTGCCTGATGCAGTTCTTCCCCCCGGACTTTCTCCGCCCCGAGACGACGGCCCTGTGGTTCACGTCCTACGCCACGGCCGTCGGGCCGACAGCGACCGCGTCCGGGACCCGCACCCTGGCACGACTGGCGGCCCTGACCCGTGCCCGGATCGACGGCTGGATGCGCCAGCTGGAGGAGGAGGGTGCGCTCCTCGATGACCGGGAGGGCGCGCTGCGATTCGTCCTCAGCGTCCTCGACGGCATCTGCGTGCAGCTCATCACCCCCGGGACCGTCTTCACCCCCGAGGACGTCGAGCCCACGGTGGCCCGCTGCGTCGGCGCGATCCTCCGGGGCTGACCGGCGCTCTCAGCGCCGGCCCGCGCCGCGCACGGACACGGTGGGTCCGGCCTCGGTCCAGTCGATGAGACCCCGACGCGCGAACTCCTCCAGCCACCCCGCCATCGGCCACTGCCCCCACCGCTGGTGGTAGAGGGTCGCGTTGCGGACGATGTCGACCAGGTGCTCGACCGGGGGCCGGGAGACCGGGTGGTACTGGTGGAACGCGTCCGCGCCACCGACCCAGGCCAGGTCCACACCCCGCTCCTGAGCGCGGCGACCGACATCGGTGTCCTCCGCGCCATACCCGACGTATGCCTCGTCGAAGCCCCCGATCCGGCGCCACGTGGCCTCTGTCAGGGCGGCGCTCAAGGACCAGAACAGGCGGTGGTCACCCCCCGTGAGGACATCCCCGGCCGGGGGTGAGGGACGGGAGGGGTGCGGGTCGACCAGGTCGAGGAGCCGGGCCGGGTCCGCCGGCACCTCCTGCCCCTCGGGCAGGTACGTCACCGGGCCGGCCAGCAGGGCGTCGGGGAAGCGCGCGGCGGCGGCGACGTAGGCCTCGACCGCGCCCGGGGCCAGCACGCAGTCGACGTCGAGCAGCACCAGCAGCTCGCACCCGGCGGCCACCGCAGCCCCGACACCGAGGTTGCGGGCGCGGGCCAGGGGCAGACCGCGCGGGTCCGTGGGGACGTGCAGCACCTCGACACCGCCACACGACTCGCGACTCCCGGCGCCACCTGATGCCTCGCGCGCCTGACCGAAGTCATCCGCCTCGCCGCCGACCACGTCACCGATCGCCCGGTCGTCGATCGCGACCACGACGTGGTGAACCTCCGGCGCGACCTGCACCAGCACCCGCCGCTGCTCACGGAGGTGGTCGTGCCGCCCGTGAGCCACCGTGACGACGCCCACCCGCAGACCCCGACCGGACGAGCCACCACGCTGCCCGTCGCTGACCTCCTCACCCATGGCCGACCTTCCTCCTCGTCGACGCCGAGCCAGCCCCGGTCGCCACCCGCACCAGGGCGTCCGCCGCGCGGGCGGCCGCGCCGTCACACTCCCAGCGCGCCCAGCCCTCGCCACCAAGAGAGCGTGCCCGCGCCACGAGGCCGGCCCACCCCTCCTGCTGCACCCGGACTGGATCGGCGGGCACCGCCAGACCCGCGGCATCCAGGGCGCGGGCGAGGTGCTCCTGCTCCGCGTGCGGCCGGCGTTGGGGCGCCAGCACCGCCGGACGCTGGTGGCGCGCGATGTCGGCCACCGCGTTCTGTCCACCGTGCGCCACGACCACCTCGCTGCCCGCGACGAGCGACCGGACGTCCGTCACCCAGGTCCGGCCGTCGAGCACGACCCAGTCCAGCTCGGGCACGGCCCGCTCGATCTCACCCGCCGTGCCCGGGTCGTCGAAGCCCTCGCCTCCGGCGAGCACCAGCCCGTAGGGCCGACCCACCTCCCCCGGCTCGACCCGGGCGCGCGCCACCCCACCGACCGCCACCAGGTCGAGCTCGGCGTGCGGGACGGCCGTGCGCCACAGGGACTCCGTCGCCCACCCCGGCCAGGGGGCGAGGACAGCCGAGGCGCAGCGCAGGGCGAGGGTGTGCGGCTCGTCCCGGCGGTCTCCGGGCTGGGCGACGAGCACGACGGGTATGCCGTGCAGGCGGGCCAGCAGCGCCACCTCGGTCGAGACGTCGACGACCAGGAGGGACGGCTGCTCCGCCTCGAGCCATGCGGAGATCCGCGCCATCCGGGCCCGCAACCCCTCCTGTCGCAGCGGCGCCCAGTGCAGCAGTCCCCGTGCCGTCGCCTCCACCTCGGAGTCGTCCTCACCTGGCGCCACCGGGTGGTCCAGCGGGAGGTCGACACAGCCCAGTCCGTCGGTCGCCAGCACCTCCGCGTCCAGCCCCGAGCCGAGGACGGTGACGCTCAGACCACGGGCGACCAGCTCGGCCCCGACCACGCGGGCCCGGGTCCGGTGCCCGGCGCCGTGGTGGTGGGCATACCAGCCGATGGTGCTCATGCGGGGTCCTCGGCGACGAGCTCGCGATAGACCAGCAGGTAGCGCGACACCATGACGTCCGCCCCGAGGTGGGCGAGCGCGCGCTCGCGCACCGACGCGCGCGGGAGGTCCCGCACCGCCTCGACGCCGTCGCGCAGCCGGTCCACCACCGTGCCCTCGCCGGCGCCGCGGTCGTCGACCAGGACACCGGTGCCCTCCTGCACCACCTCGCGCAGGCCGCCACGGTCGAGGGCGACCACCGGCGTCCCCCACACCGTCGACTCCGCCGCGACCAGCCCGAAGGGCTCGTCCCACCGCGGGGTGACCAGGGTGGCCGCGCTGGAGCGCACCAGCCGGGCGAGGTCGGTATGCGTGAGGTGGCCGTGGTGCTCCACGTCCGGGCCGAGCAACGGGGCGACGGCGTGGGCATACCACTCCGGGTCACTCACCGGGCCGACAAGCGACAGCCGCCGTCCCGCCGCGCGGGCCGCCCGGATCGCCAGGTCGGCGCCCTTGATCGCGGTCAGCCGGCCCATCCACACGAGGTCGGGCCCACCGCTGCCCGCGCCCTCGCCGTCGTCGCGGACGCCGTTGGGCACGATCCGGGGCGGGTGCGGCAGGCTCGTCCAGTCCGCGGCGCTCGCCCCGCTGACGCAGACGTAGGCCGAGCGCGGCCCCGCGAGCGCGATGCCCAGCTCCATCCAGGGGAAGGGTGGCGTGTGCAGGGTGGTCACCAGGGGGGCCGGGAGGACCTCGCTCAGCGCGAGCGGGAGGAAGTGCAGGCTCTGGTTGTGGACGACGTCGACGTCGGGGCGGGCCAGCAGGTCGCGGACGGCGGCGAGGAAGGCGGCGTGGTCGCGCAGGAACTCCGGCTCCGGCAGCGCGGGGTCGACCGCCGCGACGGCGCTCAGTGGGGGGAGGTCGGGGTAGGGGACGATCTCGTCGGCGAGCTCGGGGTCGGTGCCGGGGCGGGCATACAACCGCACGTGGTGCCCCTGCTCGCGCAGCCCGCGCGCGAGGACGGCGGTGTGCGACTCCTGGCCGCCGACGTAGGGCTCGCGGATGGGATGACGGGAGGTCGCCAGCATCGCGACCCGCACGTCAGCCGGCCACCCCGGTGATGTCCGTGATGTCGGTCCGCAGGTCCACCAGATAGTCGGAGAACCCGCCCTTGAGGCGACCCTTGAAGCGTGCCGAGGTGTCCACCCGGACGGTGTCGGTCGCGACCCAGCGGGGCGTGGTGGCACGGATGCGCCGGACCAGGTCGACGTCCTCGCCGCGGCTGAGCGGTCGGTAGCCGCCGATCTCGAGGTAGGTCGATCCCCGCACGCCCAGGTTGGCCCCGTGGATGTGCGGGTGACCCTCGCTCAGCTGGTGGCGCAGGTGCCATTGGGCCAGCAACGTCGGATCGGTGAGGCCGAGCGGCTGGACGGTCCCGATGACGGCGTCGTAGGTGGCCGAGAGCTCGAGTTGGCCGGTGATCCAGTGCCGCGGCACGATCGTGTCGGCGTCGGTGCACGCCATCCAGGAGTCTGCGGCCGGCACACCCGCTGCTGCGTCAGCCGCGAGGACGGCGCGCGCGCCGGTATGCCGCGCGGCGCCGACCACCCCGTGGTTGACGACGAGGGGTCGCGCCCCGGTGGCGCGCACGACCCGCGCCGAGTCGTCACGGCAGCCGTCGAGGACGACGGTGCACCGGCAGGAGAGCCCGGGCAGGGCAGTGCGGGCGTGGTCCATCGCCGCCTGGACCGCAGTCAGGCAGGGACCGAGCAGATCGCGCTCGTCCCGAGCGGGTATGACGACGTGGACAGACCTGATCACGTGGGGTCGGGAGTCACGGTGGCGGCCCCTGCAACCACGGTGACTCCGCACGGTGCCCGCCTCACGGGGGGGACGTGCCGAGAAGGAGTCATGTCGCTCAGAGTAGGGCTGGGGCAATGAGCGCGCTCTCCCAAGCGACGCGTCCGGTGGCCCCACTGGGCGGCCCGGTCTATATATACCTTGACAGATATATATCTGCATGGATATCTTCCAGGCCATGGATGCCGTGCTCCACGCCCTCGCAGACCCCCACCGACGCCTCATGGTCGAGGCGCTCAGTGTCGGCGAGACAGCGGCCGGCGGCCTCGGCGCACTCGTGCCCATCGCGCAGCCCGGGGTCTCACGCCATCTGTCGGTGCTGCGCGAGGCAGGTCTGGTCGACGTCCGCCGCGACGGCCAGCGCCGGATCTACCGTCTGCGCCCGCAGGGCCTCGTCGAGGTGGACGACTGGCTCGACGCGCGCAGGCAGGAGTGGGAGCACCGGATGCGAGCGCTGCACACCGAGGTGGCACGAGGCCGCCGAGACCGACAGGGGAACGAGTGATGTCACCGATGGGCCACAACGGGCTGCTGGGCGAGGTGAGAGTGGTGGACGGCGTGTCCGTCGTCCACGTCGAAGACGTCTACGACACCGACAGCGACGACCTGTGGCAGGCGATCACCGACCCCGCGAGGCTGCGCCGATGGATCGCGACGGTCGAGGGTGACCTGCAGCCAGGAGGGCTCTTCAGAGCCTCGTTCGTCGGCGGCTGGGAAGGCCCCGGCCGGATCGAGGTCTGCGACGCGCCGCACCGCCTCCTGCTCACGATGGAGCCGGACGCGGCCGACGAGACCTCCCTCGAGGCACTCCTCAGCGCGCAGGACCACGGCACGCGCCTCGTCATCGAGGAGCGGGGGATCCCGGCCGACCAGGCGCCCGACCACGCAGCAGGCTGGCAGGCGCACCTCGAGGACCTCCGCACCGTTCTCGACGGACGCCCGACGGGGCCGTGGTCGCAGCGCTGGGCGGCGTTGCGGCCGGCCTACGGATCGCCGGAGCGACGGTGACCAGGGCCAGACCCCGGATGACATCCCGGTCCGCCGAGCACGACGGCCTCCTGGCCTGTCTCTCGGCACAACGAGCCTGCGTCCTGGCGATCGTCTCGGACCTCGACGAGACGTCGTGGCGCCGCTCCGTCGTCCCGACCGGCTGGACGCCGCTCGGGCTCCTCGAGCACCTCGGCGAGGCCGAGCGGTTGTGGGGGCAGATCGTCCTCGCGGGCCGCGTCACACCGCGGCAGTGGCCGAGCGCGGAGGCGGATCGGGCGGATGCCGGGTTCGTGTCCGACCAAGGGGTGGTCGACGTCATCGCCTTCTACCAGGATCAGTGCCGCCAGACCGACCGCGTCCTCGCGGGACTGGCGCCCGACGACCGGCCTCCCGGCGTGCGCCGACCGGACCTGCCGACACCCGTCGACAACGTCCGCGACGTCGTGCTCCATCTCGTCGAGGAGACGGCTCGGCACGCCGGCCACCTCGACATCGCCCGTGAGCTGCTCGACGGCCGGACCGGACTCGGGCCCCGCTAGCGCACTGCCTCAGTCCCCGAAGGCCAGGCCGGTCGACCCCACCCAGCCCGCCGCCGTCCGTTCACCGAGGAGTCATCACCCATGCCCCACACCCACCTGCTCGCCGCGCTCGCAAGGGAGCGGGCGCATGTCCTGCGGGCCGTCGACGGCCTGAGCGAGGACGACCTGGGTCGGCCGGTGACCGCCTCCGGCTGGTCCATCACCCAACTCCTCAACCACCTCGCCCTCGACGACGAGATGTTCTGGATCTCGACGGTCCTCGGCGGCGACGCCTCGGCCATCTCCGAGCTGCACGACGGGTGGTCGTCGACGCCCATGACGGGCGCGCAGGCCGTCGAGGTCTACCGGCGGCGCATCGCCCTCAGCGACGATGTCCTCGCCACCGTCGACCTCGAGGCACCACCGCGCTGGTGGCCGCCGGCGGAGGTCTTCGGCGGTGCACCGATGTCCGACGGGTACGAGGTCGTGCTCCGCGTCCTCACCGAGACGTCGGTGCACGCGGGGCACCTCGACATCGTCCGCGAGGGCATCGACGGGCATCAGCACCTCGTGGTGACCGGCGACTGACCCTGGCGTGATGAGCGGTCCGCCCCGTCCCCTCAGTCGCGCCGCCAGACCGACACGTGGCTCTGGGACTCCGCGGTGAACTCCGCCCCGGACCAGTCCGCCGTCCGCCGCTCGAGGCGCATCCCGGCGAGCCGGGCCATGAGGTCGAGCTCGCTCGGCCAGACGTAGCGGTAGTGGTGCGGGCAGTAGCGGTAGGAGCCGTCGGCCTGCCGGGTGTAGTGGTGGGAGGTCGCCCGCTGCGTCACCGGGTCGTAGGTGTCGAGGCCGACGTGGCCCTCGCTCACGTCGAAGGGCACCGCGACCTGCCCGGGCGGCAGCTGCCGCAGCGCGGGCACCCCGACCTCGACGACGAACCTGCCGCCGGGCTGCAGGTGCGACGCCGCGTTGGCGAAGCAGGCGACCTGCTCGTCCTGGGTGCAGAGGTTGCCGATGGTGTTGAAGACGAGGTAGACGAGCGCATACCGCCCCTCCACCCGCGTCGTGGCCATGTCACCGACACTCACGGGCAGGTCCGGCCGCTTCCGGTGGAGCTGCTCGACCATCGGCGCAGAGAGCTCGATCCCGGTGACATCGACACCCCGCTCGAGCAGAGGTATGCCGACCCGCCCCGTCCCGATCGCCAGCTCCAGCGCGCGGCCCTCACCGGCGAACTCGGCGAGGAAGTCGACCGTGGGGTCGAGCACCTCGGGGGCGAACATCGCCGCTCTGGCCCGGTCGTAGCGGGCCGCGGTGTCGGCGTCCCACAGGTCGCTGGAGGTCATGGGGCCAACCTGACGGGCGACCCGCGGTCGGGGCAACCGGTTATCCGCGCCCTCGCTCAGAGGTCGGGGCCCAGACCGCACGCCCCCTCGGGCTCAGGGCAGCACCGACGACTCCGGCACACCGGCGACCCGCCGCATCCGGAGCACGAGCGCCGCGGACGGCACGACGGTCCCGGAGCGGTAGGTCGACAGCCGCGGCGCCGACGTGCCCAGCCGCCGCGCGAAGTCCGCAGCCGTCAGACCGCTCAGCTCGATCAGGTGGTCCACCTCCGCAGCCACCGCGGCCCGCTCGGCCCGCTCGGCCTCCTCGCGGGCCGAGGCGACCGCCCGACCGAGCAGCGCGGTGCGACCGGAGGCGTCGGCATACCCGAGGTGTTCCTCGACCTGACGCGCCACCGGCCCCCAGGGATCGCGCCGCACGGCCCCGGTGATCCTGGCCCAGTCGCGAGCGGTGCCCCGCTCGATCAGCGTCACGAGGGCCTCATAGGGCCAGGCCTCGAGCGGACTGTCGCCATGGACGTCGACGTTGCGGATCGGCGTGGTCACCGCGGCTCCAGGAGGCGGATGATGCCGTCGGCGAGTGCGTGGCAGACCGCCTGGACGGCCGCCCAGTCCTGCCAGCGGGCCTCGAGCCCCTTGTAGTGCTCGAGCTGGGTGGTGACCCGGTGGTCCCGGGGGCGTGGCTGCGCGAGTCGCTCGACGAGAGTGGTGACGACGGAGTCGCCCTGCTCCGATCGGTCCGCGTAGTAGTCGTCGATCGACCCCAGGACCTCCACCGCCTGCGGCAGCCCCAGCCGGTCCGCCATCGCCGCCGTGTCGAGGTAGTCGCGGGTCGCATTGCGTTGCACCACGAGGTAGGCCTTGATGCGCAGCATCTCCGGCAGCGGTGGCACACGCACCGTCGCGCACCGCCCGTCGATCTCGACCTCGGAGACCTCCAGCGGGCGGGTCCGCCGCAGCTGCCGCAGCCCTGCCTCCACCCCGTCCAAGGAGCCCAGCAGGGTGAGCGGCGGCGAGCTGGCGCGCACGCTCGTGACCCAGCCCTCGCTCGCCTCGACGGCCTCGACGACCTGGGCGTAGCGCTCGGCGAGATCGAGCAGCACGTGATCGTGGTCGAGGGAGAGTCGGTGGCCGGCATGCAGAGCCGATGCCGTCCCCCCCACGAGGACGGCGTCGGGGACCATCTGCTGCAGTCGTGCGGCAGAAGCGAGCACCTCGGTGAGCCGTGGATCCATCCCTGAAGATTATCAGATCCGATACTCGTCCTCCCGTGCTCTGACGCTCTCGTGCGACCCGTGCACACTGGTCCCATGGGCACCTTCACCGGCATCCCGCACGCCGCCACCGACTTCTACGCCCGGCTGGAGCAGGACAACAGCCGTGACTTCTGGGCCGCGCACAAGGCCGACTACGAGGAGCACGTGCGGGCGCCGCTGGAGGCGCTGACCGCGGAGCTGGCCGAGGATTTCGGCGAGGCGAAGCTCTTCCGACCGCACCGCGACGTGCGCTTCTCGGCCGACAAGAGCCCCTACAAGACGCACCAGGGCGCCTACGTCGCGGTGGCCGAGGCGACCGGGTGGTACGTCCAGGTCTCCGCCGACGGGCTCATGCTGGGCGGCGGCTGCTACCAGATGGACTCCGCGCGGCTCAAGGCCTACCGCGCCGCGGTGGACTCCCCCGGCACCGGCCAGCAGCTGCGGCAGATCGTCGAGGACCTGCGCGGCGAGGGGTGGGAGATCGGCGGCGAGCAGGTCAAGACCGCTCCACGCGGCTGGGACCGTGAGCACGAGCGGATCGAGCTGCTCCGGCACAAGGCGCTGACGGGTATGCGGTGGGTCGAGGACGGCGACATCGTCACCACGCCGCGGCTGGTCGAGGAGGTCCGCCAGCGCTGGTCGCGGCTGCGCCCGCTCGTGGACTGGCTGGCCCGCACCGATCCCGCCGCGCGGCACTGACCGCGGGCACGTTCAGACCGCAGGTGCCACCTCGGTGACCGTGACCCGGGTCAGGGCGGCGGCCGGGAAGACCTGCGCGGTGAGGGCGAGCTCGCCGTCCAGCGCGTAGACCTCCACCACGCACCCGTCGACGACGACGAGGACGTCCACGTCGACACCGTGCTCGGGCAGGGCCGCCTCGACGACCGGCACGAACCGCGGGTCGAAGGACGCGTCGCCGCACCGGGAGCGGTCCAGCCGCAGCCGGCCGCCCACGGTGTCGACCCTGATGACCAGCGGGTCCTGGCCGGCCTCGGTGGTGACGGTGGCCGTGCGGGTCGTCCCCGCGGGGGTGGTGAAGCGCCGCTGAAGCACGTCATCCGCCTCGGGCAGGACCGGCCGCTGGTGCAGCCGCAGCTGGCCGTCGCGCGAGCGCGCCAGGTGCACGTCGCGGGCCAGCGACATCGACGACCGCCACGTCGGGGTCGGCGTGCGCACGGCATACGCCCAGTTGGAGGCCCAGCCGATCATGACGCGACGCTCGCCGGTGTTGTCGAAGGAGACGGCGGCGTAGTGGTCCGGCCCCACGTCGAGCCACTGCCCGGTCTCACCCTCACGGGCGGTGAACGTCGTGCCGTCGAAGTCACCGACGACATACATCGTCCCCGACCCTCCGGCCGGGCCCCCGTCCCCGACGCTGACGACGAGCACCCAGGCCTCAGCACCGGGCTCGCCGCGGACGGGCAGCCGGAAGAGGTCCGGGCACTCCCAGGCCCCGGCCGTGGAGCCCACCGGCCCGAAGGTCGACAGGTGCTCCCAGGTGAGCAGGTCGGGCGAGGCATAGATGACGACCTGGTGGTCCATCGCCTCCACGGCCACCATGATCCAGGCGCCACGCCCCTCGTGCCAGAAGACCTTGGGGTCCCGGAAGTCCGAGCTCCCGCGGTCCAGGACCGGGTTGCCCGGGTGGGTCTGCCAGGTCCGGCCCGAGTCGGTGCTCCACGCCACCGACTGCGCCTGCGTGCCGTGGCGTGGGGACGCCTCGAGGTAGTGGCTGGTGTAGAGCGCGACGAGCGGGGCCCGACCGTCCTCGCCGAGGCCGGAGGTGTTGTCGTGGTCCACGACGACGCTGCCGGAGAAGATCGCCTCCTCCTGCGTGAACCGCAGCGCGATGTCCTGCTCGGTCCAGGTGAGCAGGTCGGGCGAGGTGGCGTGGCCCCACGACATGTTGCCCCACTCCAGGCCGAGCGGGTTGGTCTGGAAGAACAGGTGGTAGGTGCCCTCGTGGAGGACGAGTCCGTTGGGGTCGTTCATCCACGTGCCCGTGGGGGTGAAGTGGGCGCGGGGCCTGAGGTGGGCACCAGCCTCCTGGCGCGCGGTCGGCGTGGTCATCGGGGCCTTTCCTGGTCGTGGACGGGTCGGAGCGGCGAGGGTTTGGGGGCGGCGTGCGGTTGACTGTCCGTATGCCGGGAGCGCAGACACCATGATGATCCGTCCCGCCGAGCTGGCGGCGATCAGGGCCGGCGAGATCGACCTGGCCTTCCGTCGGTGGGACCGCCCGCGGGTCAAGGTCGGCACGCGCCTGCGGACCGCCGTCGGGCTGGTCGAGGTGACCTCGGTGGAGCAGGTGTCGGTCTCCACGCTCCGGGCGCAGGACGCCCGTCGGGCGGGCGCCGCGAGCCTCTCCGCGCTCAGGGACGGGCTCGCGGTGCGGGCCGAGCGACCGGCATACCGGATCGGGCTGAGGTATGCGGGGCCCGACCCGCGCACCGAGCTGCGCGAGCAGGTGCCCGACGAGGAGGAGATCGCCGCGATCCACACCTGGCTCGACCGCCTCGACGCGGCGTCGGCGCACGGTCCGTGGACGCGCCAGACCCTGCGCCTCATCGACGAGTACCCGGAGGTGCGGGCGCCGGAGCTCGCGGCCCGGCTCGGTCGCGAGACGCTGCCGTGGAAGGCCGATGTCCGCAAACTCAAGGAGAAGGGGCTGACCGAGTCGTTGGCCATCGGCTACCGCCTCTCGCCCCGTGGCGAGGCGGTGCTGGACCACGGCGGTCCGCCACGGCGACGCACACCCCGACCTGCGGGTATGCCGCTGCCCCGGGAGATCGGGGCGCCCGCCACCCGGGCGCTGCGCGCGGCCGGGGTGGGGAGCCTGGAGGAGGTCGCGCGCTGGAGCGAGGCGGAGCTGAGCGCCCTGCACGGCGTCGGCCCGGTCGCGATCGCCCGGCTCACCGAGGCCCTGGCCGAGCAGGGGCTGGCGCTCCGCGAGAACGACTAGGCCGGATCAGACCCACCGAGCGCCGCAGATGGCTGCGCTCACCCCCACCGAGCGCCGCAGATGGTCGCCCCCAGCCCCACCGAGCGCCACAGATGGCTGCGCTCACCCCCACCGAGCGCCGCACATGGTCGCCCTCAGTCCCCGAGTCGCTGGGCCTCGGTGAGGAAGGCGTCCATGACCGGCCCGGCGGTGGTGGAGCCGCGCTCGCCCTCCTCGAGGAAGACGGCGACCGCGAGGTCGCCCTGGACGGCGATCATCCACACGTGGGTCTGCGGCGGGCTCTGCGTGCCGAACTCCGCCGTGCCGGTCTTCGCCAGGACGGGCGGGCCGGGGTTGTCCGCGAGCATGGCGGCTCCCCCCTCGGTGACGACCGCGCGCATCATCTCCTGGAGCGCCTCCGCCTCCGACGGCTCGATCCCCCCTGTGGCCGTCGGCACCTGCTGATCAGCGACGATCCGCGGGACGACCTGCTCGCCCTGCGCGACGGTGCCGGCGAGCGCCGCCATGGCCGTCGGTGAGGCGAGCACCCGGCCCTGGCCGATGAGGGTCGCTGCGTGCTCGGTGTCGCTCTGCGCCGCGTCGGGGACGGAGCCGGAGAAGGCGGTCACCGGCATGTCCCAGACAGCGCCCAGACCGAGGTCCGCTGCGGTGGTGGCCAGCGCGTCCATCGGCACCTGGTCCCGCTCGGCGATGAGAGCGGTGTTGCAGGAGTTGGCCAGCGCGGTCCGCAGCGTGATGGTGCCCAGGGCCGACTCCGGGTAGCCCGGAACGTTGGTGAACGGATAGCCGTCCACCGTCAGCTCCTCGGTGCAGGTGACCTCCGAGTCCGGGGTGAATCCCTCGCGCAGCAGGCCCAGCGCCGAGGCCACCTTCAAGGTCGAGCCCGGGGCGTACTGCCCCGCGAGCGCGGTCGACGCGCCCTCGGAGCCCGGCCCGTTGGCGACCGCCAGCAGGTCGCCCGTCGTGTGGTCCAGCGCCACGAGGGCACTCGGCGGTTCCACGTCCGCGAGCGCCGCCTCGGCCTCGCGCTGCAGGGGACCGCTCAGGGTGAGCCGCAGTTCCTCACCTGGCACCTCCTCCTGCTCCATGACCACGGTGGAGCTGCCCGTGTCGACGTCCACGGCGCTGACCACGGCCGCCTGACCGCCCCGCAGCCGGTCGTCGAAGGCGGCCTGCAGGCCGGTCAGCCCGACGACGTCACCGGCGGCGTAGCGGTCGGGCGCCTCCTCGAGCAGCTCGGCCGTCACCGGACCGACGGTGCCGAGCAGCGGCTGGGCGAAGGTCCGGGTCGGGCCGAGCACCTGCTCGTCCTCGAGCGCGACCGCTCCGGGTATGCCCTCGGTCGCCGTCGCCAGCTCCTGGCCGTCGGGGTCGCTCTGGCGGTAGGTGATGAGCTCGACGAAGGCCTCCGGCCCGGCCGACGACACCCGCTCCGCGTAGGCCTCCGGGTCGAGGCCGGCGGCGTCCGCCAGGTCCCGGGCCGCGTCGGTGGCCTCCTCCCCCTCGACCAGCGTCTTGTCCGTCCCGAACCGCCAGACCGGCCTCGCGGTCGCGAGCGGCTCCCCCTCCCGGTCGACGATGTCGGCCCGCGGGGCTCGCACCTGCTCCAGCTCGAGGCGCTGACCCTTGGGTACCCCGAGCAGGGCATGCTCCCAGGCCAGGGACCAGACATTCTCCGAGACGCGCAGCCGCGCCGGCACCTCTCCTGCACGAAGTCCTCCCCGTCCCCGGGGAGGTCGAAGGTCAGCCGAAACCGTGCCCCCGCACGCATCGCCTCGTCGACCGGGTCGACCTCGAGGACCTCGACCGACACCGGCACCTCGCCCAGCCCGGCATGGGCCTGCTCGAGCTGCTGCTGGGCGGCCTCGGGCGTCCCGTCGACGAGCGGCAACCCGCGCAGGTCCCCTGCCTCCAGGCCCTCGGCGAAGGCCTCGGCGACCTCCGTCGGGGACCCCTCGGGTCCGGTGTCGCACGCGGCCAGGCCCGCCGTGGCGAGGGCGGCGATGCCGAGCGCGCTGACCGGTCGACGCACGCGGGGACTTCTCGAGGAGGTCATGGGCTCAGCGAACCAGGACCGCACGGCATACCCCAAAGTGCCGACACGCCCCCCGGTCAGTCGCCACGGCTATAACCCCGACCGCACACACGCCGCAGCGGCCCGACGGCGACCCTGCCGATCTCGCCGATGGCCCGATCGACGTCGGGCAGGTGCTGGGCCGGGTTGAGCGCCTGGGTGAGGACGGCGACGACGACCGGTTCCTCGCCAGGGAAGGTCACGACCCCCACCTCGTGCCGCAGCGCCAGCAGCGAGCCGGTCCGGCTCGCGATCTCGACGTCGTCGTGCGGGAACCCCGACGCCAGCCGGTGGCGGAAGACCTGGCGGGCCATAGACCGGCGGATCCTCACCCCCGACTCCGGCGCGACCAGCTCCTCGCGCCAGAGGGCGCCGAGCAGCCGGGTCATGTCCCTGGTGGTGGTCGTCGAGCTCATGGCGGGGTCGTAGACGGCGGTCGCGCCATGACCCGGGCGGTCCCGCAGCAGCCGCAACGCCTCCGGGAAGCCCGGCGCCCCGACCTCCTCCAGGAGCAGCCGCTGGTGGTGCCGCGTGCCCCCGTGCAGGGTCGTGGCCGTCATGCCCGCGTCGGCGGCGACCTCACGCAGGCGCGGCAGCCCGACCAGGTCGAGCAGGACGTCCGCCGCGGCGTTGTCGGAGACGGTGAGCATGAGGGTGACCAGGTCGCGCTGGGAGACCACCACCTCGTCCTCGAGGCTCGACAGCCCGGTGGGGCCGGGGGTGCGGTCAGGGGCCGACACCGTATGCCGTGCACGCGGGTCGAGATCACCCGCGTCCACGAGGCGGGCCCAGGCCAGGGCGAGCAGCACCTTGTAGAGCGAGGCCATGGGGACCAGGTCGTCGGCGGCATACGACACCTCGTGCCGGACGGCGAGCCCGGGCCGGGTCGGAGCCGCCCGCAACGGCGCGGCGTGCACCCAGCCACGTGCCCCGGCGTCCCGGAGCAGGTCGCCGATGCGCTGCTCCGGCTCACCCACCATCGGCACCCCTCGCGACCCCGGCGAGGACGGCGTGGGCCTGCTGCCCGACCTCGTCCTCGCGGGCGACCACGACGGCCCGCAACGACAGTCGGGGCGGCGCCTCGGTGACGACCACGGTCTCCGGCACGGCTGGCAGCGCCGCCCAGGGCAGCAGGGTCCAGCCCGCGCCTGCCGCTACCCAGGCCAGCGCCCCGTGCTCGGCCTCGATCAGCGGCCCGTCGTGCCCGGCCCGTAGGCATTCGTGCCAGAGCAGGTCGTGCGCGGCCGGCGCCTCCTCGCGCGGGCGCAGGACCAGCGAGAGACCGCGCGGCACGGGGAAGGCGTCGTGGGTCTCGCGCGCCGCGGGGCGCACCAGTGCCGTCCGCACCGTCACCGGCGCTCCGGCGTGCACCCCGTCGGTGACGCAGGGGTGGCGCACCAGGGCGAGGTCGATCTCACCACCGCGCAGCGCGTCGACCAGCACCTCGGGGGTTCCCGGACGCGGGCGCACCGGCACCCGCGAGCGCTCCGCGAGCCGCGCCAGGACGGCCTCGGTGAGTCCGGCCAGCGCGGGGTCGACCCCGCAGACCAGGTCGCCCGGGTCCCGACCGAGCTCACGGGCCCGCCGCTCCAGGGCCTCGGCGTCCGCGACGAGGGAGCGCAGCACCGGCAGCAGCCGACGCCCCTCCGCGGTGAGGCCGACCCCGCGGGCGCTGCGGTCCAGCAGCCGCACGCCCCAGCGCTCCTCGAGCCGGCGCACGCCCTGGCTCAGCGGTGGCTGCGTGATGCCCAGGCTGATCGCGGCATCGGTGAAGCTGCCCTCGTCGACGACGGCCAGGACGTAGGAGCAGTGGCGGAGCAGATCCATCCCGTCTCAACCCTCCTCGACGGGCCGCCACGGCCCGACCCACGCCTCGGCGCTCTGGACGACGTCCCACCGGCGCTCGGGCGGCAGGTCCAGCACCTCCGTGCTGCCGCCGACGCCGATCCGCAGCTGCTGCGGGCTGGCGAGATCGGCCGCGGCACCCCAGGACGGCCACCACACCTGGGTCAGCGCCCGGTCACCGGGAGCGATCTCGACCGGCTCGATCTCGACCGGGCCGCCACCGGCGGGGTCGACCTCCGAGACCCTGACCTGCAGGGTCAGGTCGTCCTGCTCGACCTGGCCGATGAGCGAGACGGTGGGGAAGCCCTCCACCCGGCAGGTCCGCTCCCCCTCGTTGGTCAGGGTGAGCGTGGCGACCACGTCGCTCATCGCGGGCTCGGGCACCGAGGTCTCCAGGATCAACTCGTCCGGGTGGCACAGATCCCCGATGGTCGGACCCGGCGCGTCCACCGCAGGAGGCTCCGGGGTTCCCTCGGGTTCGTCGGCGAGGAGCGGCGGGGAGGCACCGGGCGCGGCCGGCAGGAGCTGCGCCACCGTCTGCGCCGCGGCGACGCAGAGCAGGACCGTCCCGAGCACCGACCCCGCCGCCGGGGCGACCCGGCGCCCGGGTGGCAGGCGCACCGCCGCCACGGTCGACGCCAGCGTCGCGGCGCTGACGAGCCACAGCGGTGTCCAGCCGGCCACGACGCTCAGCGTCGACCCGGAGAAGGCCGTCCCGGCCACGACCGCGGCGGCACCCCCCACCACGCCTGCACCCCGGACCCGACCGGCCAGCCGCACGTGCAGCCAGGCGGCGGCGAGGCCCGCGACCGCCGCCGATCCGGACACGACGAGCAGGAGGAGGTCGAGGTCCCGGACGAGGGCGAGGCTCTGCACCCGAGCCGCGACGGGCCAGAGCAGCACCACCACGAGGGCGGCGGTGACGCACTCTGCGACGACGCTCACGGCTCGTCGGTCGCGCGGAGCACGCCGACCCGTCCGGCGTGGGCCGAGGACGAGCATCTCCCCCGCGTCATCGACGGGTCCGACGACACGGTTCCCTGCCGCGGTGCCGTGGGAGTCGTTCACCGCTCCATGGGACCAGCAGACCAGCTATAGGTCAAAGTGCCGGTCCCCTCGGTCAGCAGGGTGAGGTGGATATCACCGCCGCTCAGGGCGCCGCTCCTCACCGATGCTCGTGCGGTGAGCCTAGGCCCGAAGCGCACCGGGGCCGCCACCCTGTCGGGTGTGCTGCGGCCACCGAGACGGCTCGTCCTCCAGGTTGGCGCGGTCCCAACCGCCGAGGTCCGCCGCGGGCGGCGTAGGTGTCGTGCAGGAAGGTGCTCAGGGCGGCATCGGGGTCGGCCGCCCCGGCCACGGCCTCGTAGGGCAGCAGAAACTGGCCGTTCTCGGTGCTCCAGAACGCCTCCTGCGGGCCGACCTCGGCCTCGGCGAAACCCTCCGGGTCGGGGTAGGCATACGCGTAGAACGCGCCCTCCTCCCCTCCACCGGGCCAGAAGCCGCAGCTGCTGAGCTCGCGCGAGTAGCCCTCCACCATGACCCAGTCGCCGCAGTTGGGCGCCCCGCCGGGATGCTCCGGCGCCGTCCGGCCCGAGAAGCGCGTGCAGGCGAGGTCCATCGCACCCCAGAAGAAGTGCACGGGGCTGACCTTGCCGACGAAGTGGGAGCGGAACTCTCCCAGCACCCGGTCGGCCTGGACCAGCTGCTGCCAGAAGAGGTGTGCCGACTGCGCGTCGTAAGAGGCGTGCCCTGGTCCTCGGCGAACGGGATCGCCGGGTCCACCTCGTTGGGGCTCCCCTGGATCTGCGGCTCGAGGCCGAGCTCGGCGAGCGCCGCCATCGTCCGGGCGTAGAAGTCGGCGACGGTCATCGGCTCGAGCGCGACCTCCCGCTCACCACCCTGGCTTGTGTGCGCATCCGCAGCCGGTACGCGACGAAGTCGAACTCGAGGTCGAGTGCGCCCCGCGGAGTCGGGATGGTGCCGGTGGTCAGCCCGCGGGGACTGACATACAACGTGACCTGCCACCAGTGGTTCACCAGCGGCGCGTAGGCCGTCCGGACCTTGCCGACGATCTGCGTCCACAGGTGCAGCGTGTCGCGGGTGTCGGCCCAGTCGGCGACCTTCAGCCGCGGCCAGTGCTGTTGGTTCATGAGGTTCCTTCCCCCGGGGTATGCCGCCAGGGTGGGACCCGGCGCTGCCTGCCACCGTAGCCCCGGTGGGGTGAGGAGCGACCATCTACGACGCTCGGTGAGGGGAAGAGCAACCATCTACGACGCTCGGTGGGGTGAAGAGCAACCATCTGCGGCGCTCGGTGGGGCTGGGGGCCGGTTCCTCCTAGCCCAGCGCCTCCCAGGCCTCCAGCACCCTGCCGGGGGTGAACGGCAGCTCGCGCACCCGCACCCCGGTCGCGTCGAAGACTGCGTTGCTGATGGCTGCCGGCACCCCGACGATGCCGACCTCGCCGATGCCCTTGGCCCCGGTCGCGCCCATCCACGGGTCCGGCTCACCGACCCAGCCGACCTCGAGGTCGACGACGTCGGCGTGAGAGGCGATGTGATAGCCGGCGAGGTCGCCGTTGACGACGTGCCCGAAGCGCGGGTCGCGGTAGGACTCCTCGAAGAGCGCCCCGGAGATCCCCATCGTCATCCCGCCGATGAGCTGGCTGCGGGCCGTGCGCGGGTTCATGATCCGGCCGCCGTCGAAGTGGCCGTACATCCGCCGCACCCGCACCTGCCCGGACACCTCGCTCACCGCCACCTCGGCGAAGTGCGCCCCGAACGCCATCCGGGTCACGCCGCGCACCCCGGCCGGCATCCGGGTCCGCGCACGAGCGGTGGCGCCCTCGGCCGGGTCGCTCCCGTGCTCGGCCCGGAACGCCTGCGCCGCCTCGATGACGGCCGACCCCCAGCCGAAGGTCCCGGTACTGCCGCCGGCGATGATCGCCATCGGCGCGTCGCTGGTGCCGATCCGCGCCTCGACGACATCCTCGGGCACGCCGAGCGCCTGCGCGCCGATCTGCGCCAGCACCGTCCAGGCACCGGTGCCGATGTCGCTGGCCTGCATGCTCACGACATACCGGCCGCCGGTGAAGGTGATCCGGGCCAGGCTCGGACCCATCGACATCTGGGGGAAGCTCGCGCACGCGACGCCCTGCCCGATCCACCACTCGCCCTCGTGTCGCCCACCGTGCTGCTGCTCGAAGCCGAAGATCCGGGCGCCCTCGGTGAGGCAGGTGGGGACGTGCCGGCTGCTCCACGGCTTGCCCGACTCGGGGTCGGTCTCCGGCTCGTTGCGCAGCCGCAGCTCGATCGGGTCGATCCCGGCGGCGTGGGCCAGCTCGTCCATCGCCGTCTCCAGGGCGAACATGCCGGTGTACTCCCCCGGAGCCCGCATGAAGGTCCCCGGCGCGATGTCGAGGTCCTGGGTGCGGTAGCCGATCCGCCGCGCGGCGGAGGCATACATCGACAGGCTCGGGCCCGCGCTCGGGTCCATCCACGGGATCACCCGGGAGACCGGGGCGTAGACCTCGTGGTCGATCGCGGTCAGCCGACCGTCGGCGTCGGCGGCGAGCGCGACCCGCTGCACGGTCTCGGGGCGATACCCGGTGCCGGCGAACATCTGCGGCCGGGTCAGCGCCACCTTGACCGGGTGCCCGGGCAGCAGCTTGGCGGCCATGACCGTCGCCATGGTGTGCGGGTGCGGGGCGCCCTTGGTGCCGAACGAGCCGCCGACGTAGGGCGAGATCACCTCGACCTGGGTGGGCAGCAGCCCGAACGCCCCGGCGACCACGCCCTGCGGCGCGAGCACCCCCTGGTTGGAGTCCCACAGCGTCACCCGGGTGGTGCCGGGTCCGGACAGTCGGCTCGTCCCGGGGTGCCACAGCGCGGTGATGGTATGCGGCTCGATCGGGTTGTGGTGGTTCGTCGGCGTCGCGTAGGTCGCCTCGACCCGGTGCGCGGAGGTGGCGAGGGCAGTGTCGACATCGCCCTCGCTGTGCCGGCCGGGGTAGATCGCCATGACCCGGCGGACCTCGCGCACGTCCTCGGCCTCGGGGTCGGGGCGGGTGTCCGCCTCGTCGGGTGCGTAGGTGATCGCGACGAGCGACGCGGCATACCGCGCGGCCTCGGGCGTCTGGGCCACGACCGCCGCGACGATCTCGCCGCGGTAGCGCACCCGGGGCTTGCGCAGCACGGTGAGCGTCGGCAGCGTCGGGGCGATCCGCGGGGCGTTGGCGTGGGTGAGGACGAGCCGCACCCCGGGCACCGCCCGTGCCGCCGCCTCGTCGATCGCGGTGATCCGGCCCTTGGCGATCGTCGCCAGGACGGGCGCGAGGAAGAGCGTGTCCTCGAGCTCGTGCTCGTAGGCGTAGGGCGCGAGGCCGGCCACCTTGAGCGGGGCGTCGACCCGGGTGCGGTCGCGGAACTCCTCCATCGCCGCCTCGCTCATGAGCGCCCCTCCTCGACCGGCCCGGTCAGCTCCTGCAGCACGGCGGGGACGACCCGTCGCAGCTGGCTCACCTTGTAGCGGTTGTCCTCCCCTGGCCGGGCCTGCTCCAGCTCGGCGTCGATGGCCGCGATGTAGGCCTGGGCCGTCGCCGGGCCGCCGCGCAGCGCGTCCTCGACCCGGTGCGCCCGCCACGGCTTGTGCGCCACCCCGCCGAGACCGAGGCGCACGTCAGCGACCCGGCCGTCGCGCACGTCGAGGGCGGCGGCGACGGAGACGGTCGCGAAGGCATACGACGCCCGCTCCCGCAGCTTGCGGTAGCGCGAGTGCCGGGCGAAGGCCGGCCCGGCGATCTCGATCGCCGTGATGAGCTCGCTGCGCTCCAGGGTCGTGTCGGCCTCCGGGCGGTCCCCGGGGAGGCGGTGCAGGTCGGCGAAGTCGATACGCCGCTCCCCGACCGGGCCCTGCGCGACGACGGTGACGTCGAGCGCGGCGAGGGCGACGCACAGGTCGGAGGGGTGCACGGCGACGCACGCGTCGGAGGCCCCGATGAGCGCGTTGTAGGTGCCGAACCCCTCGATCGCCGAGCAGCCGGAGCCGGGCTCGCGCTTGTTGCAGGGGGTCGAGGGGTCCTGGAAGTAGACGCACCGCGTGCGCTGCAGCAGGTTGCCGCCCATAGTGGCCATGCCGCGCAGCTGGCCGGACGCACCGGCCAGCATCGCCGCGCTGACCAGCGGGAACGCCGTGCGCACCAGCGGGTGGGCGGCGACGTCGGCGTTGCGTGCCATCGCCCCGATCCGCAGGCCGCCGCCCTCCAGCTCGCACACCTCGGTGAGGTCGAGGTGGCTGACGTCGATGATCCGGTCGGTCTCGCGGATGCCGAGGCGCAGGTGGTCGATGAGGTTGGTGCCGCCCGCGAGGTATGCCGCCCGCCGGCCCTCGGTGGTGGCGGCGACGCTGCGGCGCAGGGCGTCGGCGGTGCTCGTCGCCCGCTCGTAGGTGAACGGTTTCACGAGGACTCCTCGCTCGCGGTCGGTACGGAGGCGTCGGCCGCACCCTCGGCCCGCCGGGCGGCCGTGTCGCGGATCGCCGCGAGGATGTTGACGTAGGCACCGCAACGGCACAGGTTGCCGCTCATCCGCTCGCGGATCTCCGCATCGGTCAGCTCGACCGTGGCGTCGGTGTCGACGAGCGCGTCCGGGTCGGTGACGTGGCTCGGCATACCGGCGGCCGCCTCGGCCAGCATCGCCTGGGCCGAGCACACCTGCCCGGGGGTGCAGTAGCCGCACTGCAGGGCGTCCCGGTCGACGAAGGCCTGCTGCAGGTCGCTGAGCTGCCCCGGCGTGCCCAGGCCCTCTGCCGTGACGACCTCCGCGCCGTCCAGCGAGGCGGTGAGCGACAGGCAGGACACGACCCGCCGACCGTCGACGAGCACCGTGCAGGCGCCGCACTGCCCGTGGTCGCACCCCTTCTTGACCGAGGTCACCCCGAGGTGGTCGCGGAGCGCGTCGAGCAGGGTGACCCGCACGTCGTGCGTGAGCTCCTGCGGCGATCCGTTGATGGTGAGCTTGGTGGACAGGGCGGTGACGCCCCCGGTCTCCTGCTGCATCACCTCATTGTGCCGGTCAGGGGTGGCGTTCGCGCGCCGAGCCGGGCAACGACTCGACCAGGTGCTCCCCGGCCAACCGGTGCCAGGTGCGGGCCTGCCGGACCAGGCCGTGGGTGTCGTCGAGGTCGGCGCGGACGCTCACGTCGGCCCCCTGCCGGCGCAACCGCTCCGCCGCCGCGAGGGTGCCCTCGGGCGCCGTCACCTCGTCGCGGGCGCCGTGCAGGAGCAGCACGCGGCCGCCCCGCGGCGGGCGGATCGAGGGGAGGTCGGCACGGTCCACCCAGGCCGCCGCGGTGACGAGGGTGTCCACCTCACCGGCCAGCCGGAGCGCCGTGCGCCCGCCCATGGAGTAGCCGAAGAGACCGATCGGGAGGTCGGGACGCTGCTCGCGCAACCGGTCGAGCGCCCACGTCGCGTCGGCGAGCGGCGCCGCGTCGTTCCAGCCGCGGACGGCATACCGCAGGAAGTAGACCGAGAGTCCGTGCGGGGCGCCCGCCCGCGCGATCGCGGAGGCGAAGACCCGGCTGCGCAGCACCGACAGCTGGCGCCAGCTCGTGGGATCGGTGCTGTGCTGCTGACCGCCGTGCAGCACCAGCACCTGCGCGCGCGGGTCGGCCGCGGCGCGCACCGTGAAGAGACGCGGCGTCACAGGACGTAGGCGTACATCATGAGGAAATGCAGCGCGGCGGCGAGCATGACGAGCAGGTGCCAGATCTCGTGGAAGCCGAAGACGCCGGGCACCGGGTTGGGCCGCTCGAGGATGAAGATGACGAAGCCCGCGCTGTAGACCACGCCACCGGCCGCCATGAGCGCCAGCGCGCCGACCGGCAGGGAGAGGCCGGTGAGCACGAGGGCGACCGGCATCCAGCCGAGCACGATGTAGAGCGTGTTCGTCACCCACTTGGGCAGGTCACGCCACACCGAGCGGGCCGCGATGCCGAGCCCGGCGATGCCCCAGACCGTGCCCAGCACCGCCCAGCCGGCGACCGTGCGCTCGAGCACGAGGACGAGCGGGGTGACGGTGCCGGCGATGAGACCGAAGACCGAGGTGTAGTCCAGCGTGCGCAGGATGTCGTTGACCCGCGGGCCCCGGTCGAAGCCGTGGTGGATCGTGCTGGCGACGAAGAGGGTGACCAGGGACGCGGCATACACCGAGAGGCCGACGATCTTCCACGGGTCGCCCTCGGCGCCGGCCTGCGCGACGAGCAGCGCTGCTCCGAGCACCGCGAAGCACGACGCGACGAGGTGGGAGATCGTGTTGATCCGCTCGTCGGTCACGTGGATGCTGCCGTCACGGCTGCGCGGGGCGGTCTCCATGGCCTGCTCTCGGGCGGGGTCGGGTGCGGGGTCCATGGTATGCGGTGCGCCGGGGTCCGCGCGGCTGCACGGCGTGGGGGTGGGCGCTGCGGCGCGCGTGATGGGGTGCGCGTCGTGGGGCGTTGGGGCGCCACCCCACGCCACCGCACCACGAGCGCGACCCCCTGCCCCCACGCCTATCCCCCCACCTCCACCACGAACCTCACCCGTCACGGACTGCCGGGATATCGGGATCTGCGCGGCTCGTTTCGCCGCGCAGATCCGCATGTCCTGGCACCGTGGTGCGCCTGTGAACGGTGTGATCCGGCGATCAGCGGCGGGCCCGGGCGCGAGCGAAGGCCCCCCTGAGCCGACGCTCCACCAGGCGGGGATCTGCGAGATCGGCCCACGTGAGGCGGACCACCTCGTAGCCCAGCTCGCGGAGCCGGTCCTCGCGCAGCTTCTCCCGCCGGAGGGCGGTGGGGTCGTCGTACTTGAGCATGCCGTCGAACTCGACGATCACCCTCTCCCGCCGGAAGAGGAAGTCGACCCGTGCCACGAAGAGGCCGTGCTCATCCGCGATCTCGGCCTGCTGCTCGGGCAGGGGCAGGCCCACCGCGAGCAGGACCCAGCGGGTCCGCGACTCACCGGCCGACTCGCTGAGCGGCGAGGCGAGCTCGACGACGCGGGCGGCTGCCGCGCGACGGGGGCAGGCCCGCAGGACGTGGAGCGCCTGCTCCAGCTCGGCCCTCGTCGCCATCCGGAGGCGGAGCGCGGCATCGGCGCTGACCAGACCGGCCTCGACCCCGAACCGCGTCGCGACCTGCAGCGAGGCCAGCGCCGCGTGCACGCACGGACCGACGTCGGTGTCGATCAGGAAGGCGGCCGGCACCCGGCGGTGCACGCAGACCACGTCGTCCTGCCGGGACCTCCCGTCGTCGAGGCGGCACAGATGGACCCGGTCGTCGGTCCCGTGCACGCTGACGGCCTGGACGGCGAGCGAGCTCTGGTGGCTGGGAGCCACCGCCGGCTCGGGACCCAGGCCTCGAAGCACCGCACGAGCACGCAGGGCGGGTCGCTCCCACGGCGCCGCGGCGCGCCAGACGACGCCGGAGACGAAGGCGCCCCGACGGATCCGGACGAGCTCACCGCTACGGACCATGGCCCGCACCTCATCGGGCCCGAACCCCAACGCCTGCAGATCCCCGATCGACATGACCTGCCCGCAGGCGGCCAGCAGTGTCCGCACCTCGTCCCGCATCACTCGATCATGCGCCGATCCGGCTCACCCGCGCCGAAGTTGTCCACAGGGTCACCGCACGTCATCTTCCGAGGGCACGCCGGCTAGGCACCGCACGTCACACGCGCCACTGAGTGCCGGGATAGCGGGATCTGCGCGGCTCGTTTCGCCCCGCAGATCCGCATGTCCTGGCGTCGCGTTGAGCGTGTGACCAATGGGGTATGCGGCGGCTCAGGTCGGGACGACCCGGGAGGCCCGGGGCGTCACGGAGACGGCGCAGCGACCCCGGACCCCCTCGGCCACGCAGGCACCCCGCGGGTCAGAGCTGTTGCAGCTCGCCGAGGAGGCGGAAAGCCGGCGGCCCCATCTCGACCTGGGTGAGGAGCACGGCATACCGGCCGGTGGTGGGGTCGACCCAGAAGTCCGTGCCGAGCCCGCCGGACCACCCGAACCGCCCGGGGTGGTCACCGCCGAGCTCGACGGCGACGCCATACCCCCACCCGGCGTTCTCCCAGAAGCCCGGGAAGAAGCTGCCCGGCTCCTTGGCGGGGGCGGGCACCTGGTCGGTGCGCAGCGCCCGCAGCAGCTCCGGCTCGAGAACCTGCTCGCCCTCGTGGACACCGCCGGCGGCGAGCATGCGGGCGAAGGCGGCGTAGTCGGCCAGCGTCGAGACCAGCTCGTCGTGACTGCGGGCGGTCACGTCGTCGGCGACGTAGTGCCCGCCTCCCGCCGGTTCGGTCTGCACGAACTCCTCGCCCTCGATGCGGTACGCCGCGGGGAGCCGGGCCGCGCGGGCGGGAGGCACGGCATACCCCGTGTCGACCATGCCCAGGAGCGCGAAGAGGTCCTCCTGCAGGTGCTCGGCGAGCGGCCGACCGACGGCCCGCGCGAGCAGGACACCGAGGACACCGAAGGAGTGGTGGTAGCGCCAGCGCTCCCCCGGCTGCCCGACGAGCGGCAGGCCCGCCAGCGCGGCGAGCCAGTCGTCGGCGCCCAGGGTGAGCGGCGCCGAGCCGGCCTCGACCCCGCTCTCCACCATCGCGCGCTGCAACGGCGAGTCCTCGAGGATCATCCCGTGGCCGCTGGTGCAGGTGAGCAGGTGCCGCACCGTGATCGGGCGCTCCGCGGGCACCGTGTCGTCGAGGTCGGCGCCGGGCGCGCGCAGCACCTGACGGTCGGCCAGCTCCGGCAGCCACGCGTCGACCGGGTCGTCGAGGTCGAGCTCCCCCGCGCCGACGAGGCGCAGGGTCGCGACGGCGAGGACCGGTTTGGTCAGGGACTGGATCCGGACGACCGCGTCGGGCCGGAGGTCACCGGCCGATGCGACCTCCAGCGCGCCCGTCGTGTCGCCGAGGGCGGCCACGATCCCGGGCGCGGTGCGCTCGTCCACGTGCCGGTGGAGGAGGTCGGTCAGATCACTCACGGTTCCTCCTCGAGGTGGTTTCACGTGGTGGGACCACCCAGCCTGTCCCACCTCATCGGTCGCGGCGACCCCGGCCCGAGCGGGGCCGGCGGCGCCGCTGTGGGTATGCCGTCTGGACGGGCCAGGTGAGCGCGTCGCCGGAGCAACGCCCGGCAGGCCGCGCCGCGTCGACGGCGGACGGCGGAGGTTGATCACGTCGCCGGGGGCCAGAGTTACACGGATGTAGTTCTCCACAGGGTGTGCACACGCTGTGGACAAGCTCCCCTCAGCGCGAGCGGATGGCGCTGCGCCGCAGGGCACGGTCGGCGACGCGGTAGCCGTCGCGGGCGATGGCCCGCCAGACCTGCACCCCCACGGCCGGGTCGTCCTGCGCGATGCGCGCGAGATCATCCGCGCCGAGCACGAGCAGCTCCAGCTCCTCAACGGCGTGGATCGAGGTCTGCTGCTCGTCACCGGTGCCGAGCGCCAGCTCGCCGAAGGACGTGCCCGGGCCCAACGTCACCCAGGTGACCGGCTCGCCGTCCGGGCCGGTGCCCCGGGCCTCGGCCCGGCCACGCACGATGAGGTGCACCCCGGCGAAGGAGGTCCCGGCCTCCAGCACCACCTCCCCGGCCGACACGACCCGGCGGGTCATCGCCCCCCGCACAGCTGCGGCCGCAGCACCCTCCAGGTCGCGGATGAGCGGGTGGTCCTCGACCGGGTCCGGCTCGGGGCGCGGCCCGCAGTGGGTGCGGATGAGCACCTGCTCGCACCACTCGACCGCCGAGGCGAGGTCGGTGAAGCGCGGCGAGGCGCTGTCGGTCCCGGCGTCGGGGTCGGGGATGACCCCGGACGGGTCGACGACGACCCCCTCCGAGCCCTCGGCGCGCAGCCGGTCGCGCAGCGCGAGGAGCGTCAGCCGACTCACCTGCGCGATCTCGTTGACGTGGGAGAAGTCGAGGATCGCCAGCTCAGGGGCGTCCTCCACGACCGACCGGACGATGGCCTCGGCGCCGGCGAAGAGCAGGTCTCCGTGCAGCTCGTAGACGCGGGCGCGGCCCGCCACGCGGTCGAGCACCTCCTCGTCGGCCCCCTGCCAGCGGGTCCCCGACCGGGCGGTCTCCAGCGAGAAGCTGCTGCGCACGGCGTTGCGCGAGCCGCGGCTGACGTGCATGAGGTGCATCTCCATGTCGCGCGACATCCGCTCGAAGAGCGCGACCCCGCGAGCACTGTTGCCGTGCGCGTCGAGCCGCGGGGAGAAGACCGCCACCCCCAACCTGGCCCGGCAGCACACCGATGATGCCGCCGCTCACCCCGCTCTTGGCGGGCATACCGACAGCGCTCACCCAGTCGCCGGCCGCGTCATACATCCCGCACGTCGTCATCACCGCGAGGACGTGCTCGACCAGCGAGGGGTCGAGCACCTGGCCTCCGGTGCGCGGCTGGCGGCCGCCGTTGGCCAGGGTCGCGGCCATGAGTGCGAGGTCGCGGGTGTCGACAGCGATGGAGCACTGCCGGACGTACTGCTCCAGCACCGGCTCGGGGTCGCCCTCGAGGATCCCGAACTCCCGCAGCATGTGGGCGATCGCCCGGTTGCGGTGGGCGCTGCCCAGCTCGGACTCGAAGACCGCCTCGTCGACGTCCAGCCCGCGCCCGGCGAAGGCACCGAACCAGTCCAGCGCCCGGGCGAAGCGCTCCTGCCCGGTCTCCCCGGCGACCAGCGAGGTCGCGGTGATGGCGCCCGCGTTGATCATCGGGTTCTTCGGGCGGCCGGTGTCCGGCGCGAGGCTGATCTCGTTGAAGGCGTCGCCCGAGGGCTCGACGTCGACCTTGCGCGCCACTGCCTCCAGCCCCTGGTCGTGCAGCCCGAGCGCATAGGTGAACGGCTTGGAGATCGACTGGATGCTGTAGCGGTGGTCGGTCTGCCCCACCTCGTAGACCTGCCCGTCGACCCTCGCCAGGCACAGCGCGAAACGGTCGGGGTTGGCCGCGGCAAGCTCGGGGATGTAGCCCACGCCTCCCCGCCGGCGTCGCCGCACTGGTCGACGATCTGCTCCAGGTAGTCCTGCACAGGGTTGCGCATCACGCCCTCCTCGCCTCGGTGTCCGGCCGGCCCGAGCCTATTCCGCGACCCGGTGCGCGGCCGAGGTGGCAGGATCGCGGGCATGGACGCGACACGGGACAGCGGGGTGGCGCAGGCGATCCGCCGGTATGCCGTGCGCTTCGACGAGCACGTGCTGCGCCGGCCGGGCGTGGGGTCGGGGCTCGGGGCGTGGCTGCTGCTGGCGCTCGTCGCCGACCAGGCGGAGCCCGCGGACCAGGCCGCGCTCGAGGACGTCGTCGGCCTGGGCGCGCCTGAGGCGCGGGGCGCGCTCGCCGCGCTCCTCGCCGATCCGCACCCGGCCGTGTCCGCGGCGGTCGCGCGCTGGGCCGACGCGGCAGCCCTCACCGAGGACTTCGCGGGGTGGACCGTGCCGGAGCTCGTCGAGGACGGACCGCTGCCCGACCAGGCGGGTGCCGACCGGTGGGCCCGCGAGCGCACCGACGGGCTCATCGAACGCTTCCCGTTGCAGGTCGACGACCTGACCCGGCTCGTGCTCGCCTCGGCGCTGGCCACCCGCATCTCGTGGCGGATGCCGTTGGACGAGCTCGACGACGGGGGGCTCGGCACCGACGCGGGCCGGGCCCGCCACGCGGTGGTCGACACCGAGGCCGCCGGCCGGGTCGGCATCATCGCCCCCACCTCGACCTCCGGCCTGGCCGTGGTCAGCGTCATCGCGGACGCGGGCGTGCCGCAGGCCCAGGTCCTCGCGGCGGCCCACGAGGTGGGCGCCCTGCTCTCCTCGCCGCGGATGCTGCGCGGGGTCCCGGTCACCGAGGACGGCCACGCCTGGACGGTGCGCGAGCGCCGCGAGGTGCGCACCGGCTTCACCGACGTCGTCGAGGAGTGGAGCGGGTGGGTGCCGGCGTGGCGGCATACCGAGGACCACGACCTGGGCGCGGCGCCCGGCTTCGCCACCGCGCTGGGCTCGCTCGCGCGCTACGTGCCGCCGCTGGAGCGACCCGCCGAGACCGAGGCCCGGCAGAGCGCGGTCGCGGCCTACTCCGCCACGGGCTTCGAAGCAGCCGCGGTGACCGCCATGGGGGTCCGGGCGGCGGGTATGCCGCAGGAGCGGGAGGTGCTCGTGCGCGAGATCCACCTGCGCCTGGACCGCCCGCACGCCGTGCTCGCCGTCGCCCTCGATACCGGCAAGGGCGGCGCAGCGTGGCACGGGCTGCCGGTCTTCACCGCCTGGGTGGACCCGGCAGCTCGGGGCTGAGTCGCGCCGGCACGGGGCACCAGGGCAGGGGCCACGAGGCTGCGGGCTCAGGCTCTCCTTCCCGCGATCCCGGGAGGGCTCAGCCGTTGGCCGACTCCGCCACCTCGGCGAGGCGATCGAGGGAGGCGCGCAGGTGCTCGGGGGTCATGCTGCGGGCCTTGGCCATCCGGGACTCGTCGGTGAGCTCGCGCCAGTCGTAGGTGTGGGTCACCCGGCTGCGGCCCTCGCCGAGCGGCTCGATCTCCCAGCGCCACTCGTGGCCTGCGGGTGCCTGGCCCTCGCTGGCCGGGCGCCAGGCGAGGCGTCGCCCCTCCTCGACATCGACGACGTGGTTGTCGCGCACCTTGTCGTTGGTCAGGCGCATGGTGAAGACGTCGCCGACCGCGCTGATCCGCCCGCCGCCCACGATCGCGGCGAGGTTGTCGTTGCCGTCCCACTCGGGCTGCCGGGCGGGGTCGGCGATGAGCTCGAAGACCACCTCCGGCGGGGCCTCGATCTCCCGGGTGGCGCTCACGACCTGGTGCTGCTGCTCCTCGGTGCTCATGGCACCAGTCAACCCTGCGCCCGCCTCCGGCGTCGACCCCTCGAGGACCGCCTTCATGCGCTCCAGGGTCGTCCGCATACCCCTGGCGTTGGTGCGACCACGGGCTCGGCCAAGCACTGCCCAGTAGAGACGCATGGGCAGCATCGGCTCGAGCCGGTAGTACTCGGTGACCTCGGTCCCCTCGCCGCTCGGGCGCAGCCGGTAGCCCCAGTTGTTGACCGCGACCTTCCGCGTGCCGACGGAGAACTCGAACTCACGCTCCGGCTCGCACCGCGTCACCCGGCACGCCGACCAGTAGGTCGGGCCCACGCCGTTGCGCTTCACCTGCCCGGCGAAGGTCGCGCCGACCTCAGGCCCGGTCGAGCCGCCGGTCCAGCGGCCGGCCACCGTCTCGGGGCTGAACTCGCCGATCCGCGTCACATCGCTGACCAACGCCCACACCTGCTCCGCTGGTGCGTCGACGTGGATCGACACCTCGTCGGTGAGCGGTCTCATAGGTTCTCCTCGCGTAACGGCGTCGGCCCTCGGGGGCGGGCCGGCTGACCCACACCCTAGGCACCCCTGGAACGCGGGGTGTCGCCAGTGGTGGGTGCCGCCTCCTCAGCCGCGGCGACGGCCCAGGCCGGACATGGTGACGGCGTTGGCCGCGACGATGAGCGCCATACCGGCCCACTCGTGCAGTGCGAGGAGCTGGCCGAGCAGCACCATCCCCACCAGCGCGGCGAGCACCGGGTGGGCGCTCATCGCAATGCCGAAGACGCCGGCGGGAACGCGCCGCAGCACGAGCAGGTCGAGGGTGTAGGGCACCACCGTCGAGAGCACCCCCGCGACGACCGCGAAGCCGAAGGCCGCCGTCGTGAACCGGTCGGTGAGGCTCAACCACACCAGCACGGGGAGGTATGCCGTCGCGGACACCGCGGTCGCGAGCGCCGTGCCCTGGACCCCGGGGAGGGCGGCGCCCACCGAGCGGTTGGCCAGGATGTAGCCGCCCCAGCAGGCGGCCGCCGCGAGACCGAACGCCACGCCGAGCAGGTCGCTGCTCGGGCCGGGGAGCACGAGCACGTAGACGCCCACCGCCGCGACGACCGCGAGCGCCAGGTCGCGCACCGAGCGGGAGCCGAGCAGGGCGACGGCCAGCGGCCCGAGGAACTCCAAGGTGACGGCGAGGCCGAGGCCGATCCGCTCGACGGCGGCATAGAGGCCGAGGTTCATCCCGGCGAACATCGCCGCCAGCCAGAGCACGCGCATCCACTGGCCACGGTTCAGCCGCCGCACGTCGGGTCGGGTCAGGGGCAGCAGCACCGCGGAGGCGACGAGCTGGCGCACCGCCACCACCCCGGCCGGGCCGATGGCGCCGAAGGCGTGGCTGCCCCAGGCCGCGCCAACCTGGGTGCTCGTCGCAGCGGTCAGCATGAGCGCGATGTCGCGCGGGCTCGTGCGCCGGGCGCCGCCGGGGGCGGGTACCTCTTTATCCCCCGGCCCGTCGGGGAGTGCCGGCCCCACCTCGGGCACAGGCACCGATCCCTGCGTCGGTGTCACGGCGACGGGGGACGACGGCTGGCTCAAGGACATGCGTCGAGTCTCGGACAGGCGGCGGCATACGAAAAATGCACGGAAGGCACGCTGCATACACTTGTCGCATGAGCGAACCCGAGGTCGCGTTGCGCGACCTGCGCTCCTTCCTCGCCGTCGTCGAGGAGGGCACGTTCACCGACGCCGCGATCACCCTGGGCACGACGCAGGCCTCGGTGTCGCGGCACGTCGGGGCGTTGGAGCGCACCCTGGGCGTGCGCCTGCTCCAGCGCGGCGGCCGCGTGGTCACCGTGACGGCAGCCGGCCGGCGGGTCCTGCGGCACGCCCGCGCCGCCGTCGAGGAGGCGGCCGCGGTCGTGCGCGCCGCCCACGACGAGGGTCGCGAGGTGCGGGTGGGGTATGCCTGGGCCGCGCTCGGCGAGCACACCGCCACCGTGCAGCGCGAGTGGGCGCGGCGGCACCCGGGCTCCGAGCTGACCTTCGTCAACGCGGCGACCCGCTTCGCCGGGCTCAACGAGGGCACCGTCGACGTCGCGGTCGTGCGCCGCGACCCGGGGGTGTCGCAGATCGCGACCGCAGTCCTGGGCGAGGAGCGGCGGATGGCGGCGCTGCCGACCGAGCACGAGCTGGCCCGCCGGCGCAGCCTGCGGATGAGCGACTTCACGGGCCGCACGGTCGCGCTGGACACCTCCACGGGCACGACGACCCGCGACCTGTGGACGACGGAGCGGGCGCCGGCGGCCTGGCGCGAGGTCCGAGGGACCGACGAGTGGCTCACCGTCATCGCCGCCGGCCAGGCGATCGGGCTCACCTCGCAGGCCACGGCGGCGCAGTACTCCCGTCGAGGCGTCGTCTTCCGGCCCGTGCGGGACGCCCCGCGGGTGCCGGTGCTGCTCATCTGGTGGCGGCAGGACCCGCCCAGCGCCATGGCCGAGCTCATCGACCTGGTCCAGGAGGCCTACCTCTCCTGACGCTCTGGCTCCCGCACCCTTCCCGCGGCCCCGACGCGGCAGGCCATACCCCTCGCCTCATGCACGATCGCCGCCCACCGATCGCGTGACCTGGGAAACTTCTAGCGCTGTCCGACGTTGAGCCTTAACAGACCAGTCCACCCGACGAAAGGGACGACCATGCCTCTGCGCAAGCTCGCCGCTCTCGGTGCCGCCGCGGACGCGGCCCGCCGCTTCGCCCGCAAGAACCCCGAGAAGACGCAGTCCTACCTCGACAAGGCGGCCGACTTCGCCGACCGCCGCACCAAGGGGAAGTACTCCAGCCAGATCCGGTCCGCCTCCGACCGGGCCGGTCAGGCAGCCATCGGCCGCACCAACCCCGACGGTCGCATCAACCCGGACGGTGCAGGCCCGGTCAACCCGACCGACGTCGACGAGCGGACCGACGGTTCGGCGCAGGGCCCCGGCGAGGGTCGCCGGTGAGCACGCTGCACGACTTCGCGGCAGAGACGCTCACCGGCCAGCAGCAGGACCTCGGTGACTACGCCGGCAAGGCTGTGCTGGTGGTCAACACCGCCAGCCAGTGCGGGTTCACGCCACAGCTCGCCGGCCTCGAGGAGCTGCATTCCGAGCTCGCCGACCGGGGTCTGGTCGTGCTTGGTTTCCCGTGCAACCAGTTCGGCAACCAGGAGCCGGGCGACGCCGAGCAGATCGGCGAGTTCTGCCAGAGCAACTACGGCGTGAGCTTCCCGATGTTCGCCAAGGTCGAGGTCAACGGGGGCGACGCGCACCCGCTCTTCACCTGGCTCAAGGAGCAGAAGAAGGGCCTGCTCGGCGGCCGCATCAAGTGGAACTTCACCAAGTTCCTCATCGGGCCTGACGGCGAGGTCGTCGCGAGGTATGCGCCCACCACCGAGCCGTCCGCGATCCGCGCCGACATCGAGAAGGTCCTGCCCACCACCGCCTGAGAACACAGCATCGTGGTGGCTGCGGGACGTCGGGGCGACCCGCAGCCACCACGATGTGGCTCATGCCCGCGACGATGCGCGGTGATCTCAGAAGGCGACGCCGCAGCGCAGCACGACGTTGGCGTAGGGCGTCGCCTCGCCGGTGCGGACGACGAGGGCGCACCGGCCCACGAGCTCCTTGAGCTCCTCGTGGGGGACCTCTTCGCGCGGGCCGAGCAGGCCCGCGCACTGCTCGAAGGTGCGGTCGGCGGCGCCGCCGGTCGCTTCCCGCGCCACGACATACCCCTCCACGACGATCTCGTCCAGCAGGGCGTCGAGGACGTCGGCGAAGGCGGGCAGCCCCTGGACGAGCGCGAGGTCGACCACCGGCGTCTCCCGCGGGATCGGCAGGCCGCAGTCCGCGACGCACACGAGGTCGGTATGCCCCAGGCCGGCGAGCCGGCCGGCCAGCTCGGCGTGCAGGATCCCGCGGCGCTTCACGGCAGCTCCTGACCGGCGGCGGGGTAGGACGGCTGGGCCCCGGCGTGCTGCACCGCGAAGGCCCCCACCCGGACGGCGTGGTCGACCGCCTCGGCGAGGTCCGCGCCGGCCAGCAGCCGGGCGGCGAGCGCCCCGGTGAACGCGTCACCGGCACCCGTCGTGTCCACCGCGCGGACCCGCGGGCTCGCGACGGCCTCCACCCCGGCCGCGGTGGCGAGGACAGCGCCGGCCGCGCCGGTGGTGACGACCACAGAGGTGACACCGGCGGCGTGCAACGCCCGGGCGTCGGCAGCGGAGTCCTGCCCGGCGGCGATCCCCAGCTCCGCCAGCGCGGACCGGGCCTCGTGCTCGTTGAGGACGAGCGGGTCCGCCAGCCGGAGCACGTCCGGGGCCAGGCTGACCCACGGGGCGACGTTGAGCACGACCCGCTGACCGGCCGACGCAGCGGCCCGCGCCGCGGTCTGCGTGGTCTCGCGGGGCAGCTCGCCCTGCAGGAGCAGCACGTCGCCCTCGCCCATCCGCGCCACGGCCGCCTCGGCCGTCTCCGGCGGCACGGTGGCGTTGGCCCCGGGCACGACGACGATGGTGTTCTCGCCGTCGTCCGACACGGTGATGATCGCCAGACCGGTGGGTATGCCGGCCGCGACGGCGACCGCGCCGAGGTCGACCCCGGCCTCGCGCAGGGAGGCGAGCGCGGTCTGCGCATCGGCGTCGTCACCGACCGCGCCGACGAACCTCACCCGCGCGCCTGGAGCGCGGCGGCGAGGGCCTGGTTGGCGCCCTTGCCGCCGGCCGCCCGGGTGCCCCCCGTGCCGAGCACGGTCTCACCCGGCGCGGGGTGGGCACGGACCTGGGCGAAGAGGTCGACGTTGGTCGAGCCGACGACCAGGAGGGTGGGGCTCACTGATAGTCCGCCACGTTGTCCGTGGTGACCGTGACGACGTCGATCGGCTGCGACTCGGGCAGGTCCTCGCCGTCCACGGCCTGCAGCGCGGCCTCCACGGCGGCGCGGCCGAGCTCGGCGGGCTGCTGGGCGATCGTCGCCACCATCGAGCCCTCCTCGATCGCGGTGAGGGCGTCGCCGGTGCCGTCGAAGCCCACGACGAAGACCTCCTCGCCGGCCCGGTCACCGAGCGCCTGCAGTGCGCCGAGCGCCATCTCGTCGTTCTCGGCGAAGATGCCGGTCACCTCGGGGTTGCTCTCCAGCAGGTTGGTCGCGACGTCCAGACCCTGGGCGCGGTCGAAGTTGGCGGGCTGCATGGCGACGACCTCGATGTCGGGGAACTCCGCGATGCCCTCCTCGAAGCCCTGACCGCGGTCCCGGCTCGCCGACGTCCCGGCGACGCCCTGGAGGACGACGACCTGGCCCTCCTCGCCCATCGCCTCGGCGAGGGCCTGGGCGGCCTGACGGCCCCCGGCCACGTTGTCGCTGCTCACGGTGGTGTTGACGGTGGCGCCCTCGACCGCGCGATCGACGGCGATGACGGGGATGTCGGCCTGGAGCAGCGGGTCGACGGCTGCGGCGGCGGCCTCGGAGTCGACCGGGTTGATGAGGACGGCGTCGGTCTCCTGCGTCGCCGCGTTGGCGAGCTGGTTCTGCTGGGTGGCCGCGTCGTTCTGGGCGTCGACGACCTCCAGGCTGACGCCCGCCTCGTCCGCGGCCTCCTGGGCACCGTCGCGCAGGTCGATGAAGAAGGGGTTGTTGAGCGTGGAGACCGCCAGGGTGAGACTGCGGTCACCCCCCTCGGCCGAGCCCTCGCCGCCCCGGTTGCAGGCGGACAGGGTGAGCGCGAGGGTCGCGGTGAGCGCGAGGGCGGTGGTGCGGCGGGATGCGGTGGTCATGGTTGCTCTCTTCCTTGAGGGTGGTGACGGTGATGGATGCGGGGGTCAGGAGGTCTTGCGCCGCAGGACGTCCATGCCGACGGCGAGCGCGATGACGACGCCGATGACGACCTGCTGCCAGAACGAGCTGACGTTGAGCAGGTTGAGCCCGTTGCGGATGACGGCGAGGACCAGCGCGCCGATGAGGGTCCCGACCGCGCGGCCCTGGCCGCCGGCCAGGCTGGCCCCACCGATGACGACGGCGGCGATGGCGTCGAGCTCGTAGCCCACGGCGGCCTGCGGCTGCGCGGAGCTGAGGCGCCCGGCGAGCACCATCCCGGCGACGCCGGCGTAGAGCCCGCTGAGCGCGAAGACGGTGGCGGTGAGGCGCTTGACCGGCAGTCCGGACAGGCGCGCCGCCTCCTCGTTGCCGCCGACGGCATACAACGAGCGGCCGAAGACGGTGACGTTGAGCACGAAGGCGGTGATGGCGAACATCACGAGCATGACGAGGATCGGGACGGGTATGCCGAGCACCGAGTTGCCCAGCCAGCTGACCTCGGGCGGCATCGACTGGGGGCGGCCGCCGGAGACCACGAGGGTCAGGCCGCGCGCGACCGACAGCATGGCCAGGGTGGAGATGAAGGCGGGCAGCGTGCCGTAGGCCGTGGCCAGCCCGGAGACGAGCCCGGCCAGCAGGCCGACGAGCGGGCCGACGACCAGGGCGAGGACCCCCGGCATACCGGAGGCGGCGATCCAGCCCGCACACACGGCGGACAGCGCGGCGACGCTACCCACGGACAGGTCGATCCCGGCCGCGACGATGACGTAGGTCATGCCGAAGGCGAGGATGGCGACGACCGCGGCCTGGACCCCGACGTTGAGCAGGTTGCTCGTCGTGAGGAAGTCGGGCGTGGCGATGAACATCGCGACGCAGACCAGGACGAGGCCCACGAGGGCGCCGTTGTCGGACAGGAACTGACCGATCCGGCGTCCGCGTCGCGCGGGTGCCGGGGTGCGGGTGGTGGTGTCAGTGGACACGGGTGGACTCGACCTCCTTGACGGCCAGCGACATGACGCTGTCCTGGGTTGCTTCGGTGGCGGGGAGCTCGCCGACGACGCGCCCTCCCGCCATGACGACGACGCGGTCGCTCATCCCGAGGACCTCGGGGAGCTCGCTCGAGGCGAGCAGCACGGCACCCCCGGCGTCGGTGATGGCGTTGATGAGCTCGTAGATCTCGACCTTGGCGCCGACGTCGACGCCTCTGGTCGGCTCGTCGAGGAGCAGGACCCGTGAGCGGGCGAGCGTCCAGCGGCCGAAGACGACCTTCTGCTGGTTGCCGCCGGACAGGGAGCGCGCGGGTTGGCGCACGTCGTGCAGCCGGATGCGCAGCTGCTCGCTGACCTCACCGGCGCGGCGACGCTGACCCCGCAGGTCCGCGAGCAGGCCGCGGCCGTGGGAGCGCAGCGTGGCGTAGCCCAGGTTGTTCTCGACGCTGGCGTCCAGGACCAGGCCCTGGCTCTTGCGGTCCTCCGGCACGTGGCCGACCCCGGCCCGGACCGCGGCCGCGACGTCGTGGCCGGCCAGCTCCTGCCCGTCGACGCGGACGCTGCCGGCGTCATACCGGTCGGCGCCGGCGATGGCGCGCAGCACCTCGGTGCGTCCGGCCCCCACGAGACCGGCGAGGCCGACGACCTCTCCGGCGCGCACGGTGAGCGAGACGTCCTCGAAGGCGCCCTCGCGGGTGAGGCCGGAGACCTCCAGCAGGGGCTCCCCGGCCTCGGCCTGACGGCGCGGGAAGAGCTGGTCGATGCTGCGGCCCACCATGAGGCGGATGAGCTCGGGCTCGGGGGTCGAGGCGGGGACCTCCTCGACGAAGGAGCCGTCGCGCAGCACCGTGACGCTGTCGCCGATCTCGGCGATCTCCTCGAGGTGGTGGCTGATGAAGACCATGCCGACGCCGTCGCGGCGCAGCTGGTCGACGACGCTGAAGAGCTGGGCGATCTCGGTGCGGGTGAGCGCCGCGGTCGGCTCGTCGAGCACGAGGAAGCGGGCCTGCACGCTGAGCGCCTTGGCGATCTCGACGAGCTGCTGGCGGGCGATGCCCAGGGTGCCGACCGGCCGGTCGAGGTCGACGTCGAGGCCGATCCGCTCCAGCGCCTCCCGCGCCGTGCGCCGCATCTGCGGCCGGTCGACGAGGCCCAGCCGGCGGGGCGTGCGGCCGAGCGTGATGTTCTCGGCCACGCTCAGGGACCGGACGAGGTTGAGCTCCTGATGGATGGTGGCGATGCCGAGCCGTTCGGCGTCCTTGGTGCTCGCGATCCGCACCGGCTCGCCGTCGAGCAGGATGCGGCCGGAGTCGGGCTCGTGGACGCCGGCGATCATCTTCACCAGCGTCGACTTGCCCGCACCGTTCTCGCCGAGCAGGACCTGGACCTGCCCGGGGCGGACGGTGAGGTCGACGTCGGAGAGGGCGACGACGCCGCCGAATCTCTTGCCGACGCCCTGGAGCTCGAGGACGGGACCGGTGGTCATGATGCCTCCGAGGGGGTGGTGGCGGTGGTCCGGCAGGACTGCCGGACCACGAGGCGGGTGGGGACGACGACGTCGTCGACGGGCTCCCCGGCGATCCGGGCCAGCAGGCCGTCCACCGCGGCGCAGCCGAGGGCGGGCACGTCCTGGGCGACGGCGGTGACCGGGGGGTCCAGCAGCGGGAACCAGAGGCTGTCGTCGAAGGAGACGACCGCGATGTCGTGACCGATCCGCAGGCCCGCCTCCTTGGCGGCGGTGAGCGCACCGACCGCCATGAGGCTGTCCCCGGCGAAGATCGCCGTGGGGCGGCGGTCCCCCGCGAGCAGGCTGCGGGCGGCGCGGTAGCCGCTGCCCTCCCGGAAGTCGCCCTCCACGACCCACTCCTCGGGCACCGGGGCGCCGCGCTCCGCGAGGGCGGCGAGGCTCGCCGCGCGGCGGGCACGACCGGTGGAGGAGGACTGGGGTCCGGCGATGAGGGCGATGTCGCGGTGCCCGAGGTCGAGCAGGTGCTCGATCATCTGGCGCGAGCCCATGGCGTCGTCGGAGCGGACCACCGGGGCGTGGTGGTTCTCCACCCGCCGGTCGAGCAGGACCAGCGGCAGCTCCTCGGGCACCTCGACCGGCGCCCCACCCTGAGGCACGACGATGAGGCCGTCGACCCGCTGGGTGGTGAGCGCCCGCAGCGCGTCGACCTGACGCTCGGGGCGCTCGTCGGCGTTCATGGTGATGACCGCGAGGCCGCGCGCCGCCGCCCGCTGCTCGACGGCATACGCGAGGTCGGAGAAGAAGGGGTTGCGCACGTCGGAGATGAGCAGGCCGATGGTGTCGGTGCGCTGGGTGCGCAGAGACCGCGCGGCCTTGTTGACCTCGTAGCCCAGCTCGGTCGCCGCCCGGCGCACGGCCTCGACCGTGGCCGCCGAGGCGGGCCCGCCACCGGTGAGGGCGCGCGAGGCGGTGGCCAGCGAGACGCCCGCGCGGGCGGCGACATCGCGGATCGTGGCCATCGGCTGGACCTCCTCGTCCTGGCAAGCTGGGTGTGGAAACGTTTCCACTCTCGCGGACGTTACCGCACGTCCGTGCCCTCTGCAAGAGCCCCGCCCGGCCGCCGACGGCTAAACCTGTTGCGCCGCGCCACCGCTGCAGGCTGGGATCAGCCCATGGCCGTGACGATGAGCACCCCCGACCCCGCCGACCTCGCGGGCGTCCTCGAGGCGGTTGCGGCCTGGCAGCTGCCGGGCTCGCCGCTGCAGCTCCACCCCGGTGACATCGGGTGGTTCGGCGGTCGGGGTGAGGCGGCGACCGCGGCGGCGCTGCGGGTATGGCGTCGCTCCGGGCGCGTCGTCGCCGTCGGACTGCTCGACGGCGAGGCGTTGCTGCGTCTCGGCATCGACCCGAGGGAGCAGCGGGAAGAGGAGCTCGCGCGCCGAATCGTCGAGGACGTCGTCGCAGACGACGCCCGGGTGCTGCCCACGGGTGAGGTCGGGGTCGAGTGCCCGCCGGGGGCGCTGATCCACGACCTGCTCGGCGAGGTCGGGTGGTCGCTGGACGAGCCGTGGACCCTGCTGGGTCGCGACCTGGCCGAGCCGGTCGAGGCACCCGCGCTGCACGTCGCGGAGATCGGGGCGGAGCGCGCGGCGGCGTGGGCGGCGGTGCACCGGGCGGCCTTCGACGGCACCGCGGTGACCCAGGAGTGGGCGACCCGGCGGTTCCTCACCATGGCTGAGGGGCCGGCGGCGCAGGACGCCCGCTTCCTGCTCGGTGTCGACGACCAGGGGCGCGCGGTGGCGTGCGCCGGGGTCTGGGGTGCGGGCGCCGGGCACCTCGGCATCGTCGAGCCGATGGGGGTGGACCCGCAGCACCGGGGGCGGGGCTACGGCCGGGAGATCACCCTCGCCGCCGCCGGGGCGCTGCGAGACCTCGGCGCGGCGCAGGCGTGGGTCGCCACGACGACCAGCAACCGCGGGGCGGTCGCGACCTACGAGGCTGCCGGATTCGTGGCTCACGGGCAGCGGCGCGACCGCGTGCGGGCCGCGGGGTGAGTGCCGTGGGATGAGTGCTGTGGGAGCTGCCGCGCGCGGTCGTTGGGTGGGCCTGCCCACCTGCTCTCTGGGGGCTCCCCCCGGTCGTGCGAGTGGCGTTCCGCGAGCCACGGAGACACGGACGCCCGTCGGCGGCAGCGTGGTGGGTATGGGTCGCCCTGGCAGCACGCACCCACCACGGTGGCACGCGCCCACCACGGTGCCGGATCATGGACACCGTGACGACGACCGAGCTGCCCGTGCAGGTGGTGGAGATCGGCATCGCCCCGGGCGCCCGGCTGCCGGTCAAGTCCGTCGAGCAGGTCGACGCCGAGGCGGGCGTGGGGCTGGTCGGCGACCGCTACCACGGCACCCGGCACCGCCACGTCACGATCCAGTCGCGCACCGACCTCGAGGCCGCCGCGCAGGAGCTGGGCCGGCCGGTGCCTGCCAGTGGCACTCGCCGCAACCTCACCGTCTCGCACGGCCCCGTCCCCACGAAGCCCGGCACCCTCGTCCGCGTGGGCGATGTCGAGCTCCAGGTGGTGCGGCTCGCGGCGCCGTGCCGACTGCTGGACGACTGGCTCGGCCCCGGGGCGATGCGGGCCCTGCACGGCCGCGGCGGCACGGTCTGCCGCCTGCTCACCTCCGGCACGGTCGCGCTGGGTGACGAGGTGATCTGGGACGCATGAGCCAGCCAGCCGCGGGCGGGACGCCCCCGCCCACCACGCCGCACGGCATACCGTGGCGGTGGGGCGTGAGCGAGGCCGAGGTGGCCCGGCACTACGGCTGCGACGACCTGGCCCGGACCGGTGACCTGCGGCTGGCTCGCGGGATCGACGTCGCCGCCGACCCCGAGGTGGTCTTCGCGTGGCTGGGCAACCTGCGGGTCGCGCCCTACAGCTACGACTGGCTCGACAATCTCGGGCGCCGCAGCCCGCGGAGGCTGCGCACAGACCTGCCACCGCTCACTTCCGGGCAGCGGGTGATGACGATCTTCAGCGCGCTGGACGTGGTGCCGGGCCAGGAGCTGACGCTGGGCCTGCGGCAGGGCGCAGGACTGCGGCTGTTCGGTCAGGTGCTGGTGACGTATGCCGTCCGCCCCAACGGCACCGGCTCTCGCCTGCTGGCCGTGCTGCGCCTGCAGCGGGACCGCGGCGGGCGGTTCGCCGACCTGCGCCGGCACGCGCTGGCCTGGGGCGATCTGCTGATGATGGCCAAGCAACTACAGACCCTGCGGGACCTCGCGGAGGAGACCTAGCGCAGGTCGAGCACCGCCGGCGGGTCGCGCCAGATCTCCTGCGACAGCGTCTCGGGGTATGCCGTCGCCACCGGTTCGACGTCGACGATCCGGGTCGCTCCGGTCGCGACGTCGGGCCACCCCGGGTCACCGTCGGAGGCGAAGGCAACCCACGCGGAGCGCAGCTGGGCCGACATCGCCTCGACCTCGGGGGTGACCTCGCCGAGCAGCATGGCCGTCTGCCCCTGGGTGAGGTTGCCGAGGACGAGTGCCACGTCCAGCCCGTGGCAGGCGCCGAGCATCCCGCCCATGCCGGGCGCGGGCCACGTCAGCTCGTAGAGGTAGGCGCGACCCCCGGCCGCAGCCTGGGCGAGGGCGAGGTGGAGCGAGGGCATCCGGAAGAGCCAGTCCGAGCGGACCACCTCATACAGCTGCTCGGGGTCGGGGTAGGCCTCGAGGTAGCGCTGCGGGTCGGGCGCGAGGGCGAGGGCACTCTCCCGAGCCAGCTCGGGGGTGACCTCGCCGAGGAGGCCGCTGAGCAGGGTGAGCAGGCGTTGCTCGTCCCGGGTGTGCCCGACGACCAGGTCGATCTCGCCGGTCAGACCCTCCCACGGGGTGCTGGGGAGCACGTCGCCGTCGACCACGGGGGCGAAGACGATGTCGCCGTGCGCGGCGGCGCCCCACCGGTCGGTCCGGGTGCGGATCGTCGCCAGGACCGCGTCGCCGGCGAGCGCGAGCAGCTCGGGCTCGACCTGCGCGAGGTCGGGTATGTCGACGCCCAGCTCGGCGGCGCAGGCGGCGGTCACGTCGGCGGCCAGCGCGGGGGTGAGGAAGGCCCCGGGGACGCTCTGCGCGATCACGCGGGCGAAGAGCCCGGCCGCGCGGGGCATGACCATGAGGGCTGCAGCGCATCCGGCCCCGGCGGACTGGCCGACGACGGTGACGCGGGCGGGGTCGCCGCCGAAGGCCGCGATGTTGTCGCGCACCCAGGTCAGGGCGGCGACCTGGTCGAGCAGGCCACGGTTGGCCGGTGCCCCGTCGACCCAGCCGAAGCCCTCGAAGCCGACGCGGTAGTTGAGCGTCACCACGACGACCCCGTCGCGGGCCAGGCGGGTGCCGTCGTACTCCGGCAGGCCGGAGGCCCCCACGACGTAGCCGCCACCCTGGATCCAGAGCAGGACCGGCCGTCCGGAGGTGACGGGGGCGGAGGGTTCGCGCTCCGCCCACGGCGCCCAGACGTTGAGGGTCAGCCAGTCCCCGCTGCCGTCGCCCGGCAGGTCGACCGGCCCGAGGGCCGCCCCCTGCGGCGGCGGTGGCCCGAAGGCCAGGGCCTCCCGAACACCCTCCCACGGCCCGGGCGGCTCGGGTGCGGCGAAGCGCGCCGGAGGTGCCGCGAACGGCATACCGAGGAAGACGGCGACGCCCTCGGCGACCCGGCCGCGGACGACGCCACCGGTGACCGCGATGTCGAGGTGCATGGCCCGATCGTCCTCCCCGCCACCCGGCCCGGCAACCGAGATCGAGCGGCCGGACTCAGCTCGTCAGTCGCGCCAGCCGGGTCGTGAGCAGGTCGACCCGGTGGACGTTGCCGTGCAGCCCGACGTAGCGCTCGCCGTAGACCGAGAGCAGCGAGTCGTCCAGGCGGCGCACGGCGCCGGGCGGGTAGCGGTAGCCCATGCGTGCCTCGATGGTCGGCACGTCCACCCCGCGCAGCACCTCGCGCAACTCCGACAGCGAGCTGATGCCGAGCTCGAGGAGCAGCCCGCTGATCCAGGCGTAGTGGTCGGTGCGGGACCAGCCGGCATCGGCGAACTGCCCGGCGAGGAAGGCCGCCAGGTCGGTCGCGCTGATCCGCGGGTCGTCGTCCGCGGCCTCGGCCGGTGAGCTGAGCTCCTGACGGTGGCGATCACCGATGGCGGAGAACTGCTGGTCGGCGAGCTCGAGCAGCCCGGCGGCCAGGGTGAAGCGCCGGTCGAAGTCGAAGGCGTGCTCCTCCGGCACCGACCCCTTGTAACGGATGTCGTGCTCGAACTCCGCCCACGCGTGCTGGAGCACGGTGCGGATCTGCACCGAGGCCGGGCGGCCTTCCGGTATGCCGGCCTCCCGGGCGCGCTCGTCGTCCACGGCGACGAGCAGGTGACGGCTGGCGTAGCCGAAGCGCCCCTCGGCCGCGGTCTCGCGGCCCATGTCGCGGTCGTCCCGGATCTCCAGCTGGGCATCGAGGAGCTGGGCCACCGCCTCGACGTCGGCCTGCACGTAGGTCACGACGCGGACGCCGATCTGGTCGGTGATGTCGGTCATGGGCTTGGGGTGCGCCAGCCGACCGGTGCGCGAGCGCCGCGCCGCCTTCTCCGCGAAGGACTCGACGGTCTTGGTCCGACCGGTCACCGCGAGGTAGTTGATGCCGGCGTCGTCGAGGAGCTGGGTGATGAGCGCGACGTAGGAGTCAGTGGCGGCGCGCAGCTGCTCGTGACCCGCGGCATACCGCGCGACCGCCCTGCGGATCCGGACCGACTGGTTGCTCGCCATGCGCACAGCCTGCCGCAGATCAGTCTCCGACGCCGCGTTCACACCCGCGTGGGCGCCAGCGGGCAGATCACCGGGCGAGTCGGGCCGGGCTTCACGTCGGGGACCGGTCGAGGACGGCCTGCCGCTCGTCCCGACGGTTCGCCCACACGCTGGTGGCGGTGGTGACCCCCAGGGCGAGCAGGATGACGACGAGCGAGGCCAGCGTCGGGACCGTCGGCACGCTCTCCCAGACCCCGTGGGCCCAGTGCAGCATGAGCTTGACCCCGATGAAGGCCAGGATGACGGCGAGCCCGTACCCGAGGTGGCGCAGCCGCCCGAGCAGCCCCTCGAGCACGAAGTAGAGGGCGCGCAGACCCAGCAGGGCGAAGGCGTTGGTGACGAAGACGAGGTAGGGGTCGCCGGTGATGCCGTAGACCGCCGGGACCGAGTCGACGGCGAACACGAGGTCGGTGCCGAGGATCGCGAGCACGACCAGCGCGAGCGGGGTGAGGGCACGGCGGCCGGCCTCCGTCACGGTGAGGCGCGTGCCTCGGTAGTCCTCGGTGACGGGGAACCAGCGCCGGGCCAGCCTCACGATCCGCAGCTGGTTGACGTCGACGTCGTGACCCCCGTGACGGGCGTCGCGGAGCACGCCCCAGGCCGTGACCAGCAGGATGACCCCGAAGATGACGAACATCCAGGAGAAGCGGGCGATGAGGGCGGCACCCAGGGCGATGAAGGCCCCCCGCATGAGCAGCGCACCGATGATGCCGATGAGCAGCACCCGCTGCTGCAGCACGCGAGGCACGGCGAAGGCGGTCAGGATGAGGATGAAGATGAAGAGGTTGTCGACCGACAGGGACTTCTCGACCAGATACCCGGTGTAGTACTGCAGCCCGATCTCCGAGCCGTGCGAGCGCCATACCCAGATCCCGAACAGCAGCGGCAGGGCGACGTAGAACAGCGACCAGCCGACCGCCTCGCGCATCGACACCTCGTGCGGTCGGCGGGTGATGAGGAAGTCCAGACCCAGCAGCGCCACCACGCCGCCGAGGGTGATCCACCAGAGCGTCGGGTCGGCGATCGTGGTGATGGCGCCGGAGCTGTCGGGCGCGGCGGCGAGCGGGGACAGGGCGGGATGAAGCACGGGAAACCTCGCATCGTGAGTGACGACGTCAAGGTCTCCTTCACCCGGGGTGCGGGTGTGCGCCGGGCGGAGGCAGGGCCCCGCGAACTGACCGGTCGCAGCTTGAGAGAAGTACTCCCCTTGTGGGCACCATGATACGAAGGCGCTGGTGGACCCGTCAACTATCTGTTGCGGACAGTGACTGTCCGGGGCAACTCCTACGCTCACGGCCATGGACACTGACATGGGGACCAAGGGGTATGCCGTCGCGCCGCTGAGCGTGGACACGTGGGGGGCCTTCGCGGGGTTGGTGGAGCGGCACAACGGGATCTTCGGCGGGTGCTGGTGCACCTACTTCCACCCCTCGTGCGAGCAGCGGGGGCCGGGCTATGAGGGGAGCAAGGCGATGAAGAAGGCCTACGTCGAGCAGGGCCGGGCGCACGCCGCGCTGGTCATGGACGGGGACGAGGCGATCGCGTGGGCGGAGTTCGGCCCGCCTGAGGAGCTCCCCAACATCCACCACCGCAAGCAGTACGACGCCGAGGCCGACCTCGTCCCGGACTACCGGATCACCTGCATCTTCGTGGACAAGCGGCACCGCAGGAGCGGCTGCGCCAAGCTCGCGCTCGCGGGGGCGCTGGACCTCATCGCGGCGGAGGGTGGCGGCGTGGTCGAGGGCTATCCGCACGAGATCGGGGAGAAGCGGATGAGCAACTCCTTCGTCTACAACGGCACCCGCACGATGTATGAGGAGGCCGGCTTCGAGTTCATCCGGCCCAAGGGGCTGCGCAACACGGTGATGCGCCGCGTCGTCGACCCGGCCTGAGGTGGCTAGGTGCGGGTCGCGCGGGGGACGCGGCTCTGGCTCAGCATGCCCAGGAGCCCCAGCACCGGGCCGGGGAGCAGGAGCCACGCGACCCCCGCGCCGAGTGCGGCATACATGGCGGAGACGAGCAGGATCGACACGGCGCTGATCGCGAACCCGACGCTGTTCTGGATCGCCAGCGCGCTGCCCACGAGGTCCTGCGGGCAGGCGCGGGCGCTGAGCGCGGAGAACTGCGGCGAGTCGGTGATGACCGCGACGCCCCACAGGAGCAGGACGAGGAGCACCAGCCAGGACGGGCCACCGGCGAGCAGGGGGTAGACCACGCAGACCAGCCCCGAAGCGGCGAGCGCCACGACGGCGACGCGCGCGCTGCCCCAGGTGGCCGACAGTCTGCCGCCGACGACGCAGCCGATGGCGCCGATCCCGATGACGGCGAACGACCAGGCCGGGACGACGCCGCTGTTCGGGGAGAGGGCGTCGGCGAGGAGGAGCGGGACGAGGGTCCAGAAGGCATACAGCTCCCACATGTGGCCGAAGTAACCGACCGCCGCGACGCGGTACTCCCGGACCGTGAAGGCCCGCAGGACCGCTCCCCAGCGCAGGCCGCCCGGTGCGGCGCGGGGCAGGTGCGGGCCGTCACCGAGCAGGAGGACGATCACGGCTGCGCCGAGGGCGAGGACCGAGGAGGTGAGCATGACCTGCGTCCACTCCAGGCCGACACCGACGGCGCGGATCCCGTGGGGCAGCGCGGTGCCGAGCGTGAGCATGCCGACCAGCCAGCCGAGGCTCGCGCCGGCGCGGCCGGGGTCCCAGGAGACGACCATCTTCATCCCGAGCGGGTAGACGCCGGCCAGGGTCATGCCCGTGACGAACCGCCAGACCAACCCCTCGGTCGGGCCCGATGCGAGCAGCGCGAAGCCCGCGTTGGTCACCGCAGCCGCCACGGCGGAGACGGCGAAGACCCGACTGGGCCGGAACCGGTCGGCCAGGCTGGAGACCGCCATGAGGATCGTGCCGAGCGCGAAGCCCAACGTCACCGCCAGGGTCAGGCGGCCCACGCCGACGGCGTCCAGGCCCCACTCCGCCCGCAACCCGTCGGCGGCGCTGTTGGCGCTGAACCACACCGAGGTCCCGAGCAGCTGGGCCAGCACGATCAGGGCGACGGCACGCCGTGGAGACCTCGAGGTCATGGGTCGACCCTAGAGGTCACCGAACGGCGGCCCACGACGCGATGTCGAGGACGCGTCGCCCCTTCCGTTCTCTGCGGGCTGGCGGCGCTCAGGGGGACTCGATGGCGAGCCGCCTCTCCAGTGCGGCCACCGCCTCCTCGGCCGTGAGGCTCCCGGTGAGGACGCGGGCGGCATATCCCTCGGAGAGAGCGAGCAGCTCCAGGGCGAGGTCCCTCGCCGCGTCGCCCTCCCGCATCGCGCCCTGGGCTCGCGCCTCCTGGATCGAGTCGGCCGCGAGATCCACCGCACCCCGGTGCGACTCCCGCACGAGGTCAGCGATCCCGGGGTCGTCCACACTCTTGGCGAGATACGCGGTCCAGACAGCCGTACCCCTGACGAGACCGGTCGTCGCCGGGACGGCATGCAGGACCAGGGCCCGGAGCCGCGCACCCGGTCCAAGCCCGGTCACGCCGCCTTCCAGGTGTTCCTCGGCGATCTCGAGCATCACCCGGCAGCTGTCGCGGACGAGCTCCTCCCGCGTCGCGTAGTAGTGCTGGACACGCCCCACCGAGACGTTGGCCGCACGGGCCACCTCGCGCAGCGTCACCCCCTCGATCCCGCGCTCGGCAACGATGCCCCACACCGCGAGCGCGAACTCGCGACGGCGTTCGTCGTGGTCGACCAGGCGAGGCATACCTCCAGCCTAAGACAATGCACTTGCATTGCCCACGTGGCAATGCGAATGTATTGCCATGAACCCTGACGCGCCGGCCGCACCCGATCTTCGACCCAGCCCCGCCCCGAGGTCGAAGCCTCGGTGGCGCTGGCGCCGTCGAGGCATCGGGCTCGTGCTCGTCCTCTCCCTGCTGTCCAACCTCTGGTTCTGGACGACCGGCGACGGCCCTGCCGTCGGCGCCTGGCGCAGCGCGGAGGGTCGTGACGCCTACCTCGAGGCCTACGACGACGTGCTCGCCACCATGCCTGAGCCGGAGGAACGGCTCGACGTGGGCACGTCCTACGGGACCGTGCACGTCGCCCGCTTCGGCGAGGGCGACGGCATCCCCGTGCTGCTCATGCCGGGATGGGGCTCGGGGATCCCGATGTGGCGGGACAACCTTCCCGCATGGGTGTCGGAGCGGACCGTGTATGCGGTGGACGCCCTCGGCGATGCCGGGCGGAGCACGCAGACGGTGCCCCTCGACTCCCCCCGGTCCCAGGCTGCCTGGGTCAGCGAGACGATCTCCGAACTGGGCCTCGAGTCGGTGCACGTTTTCGGTCACTCCTTCGGCGGCTGGTCAGCAGCCAACCTCGCCCTGCACCACCCGGACCAGGTGGCGACGCTGACCCTCTTCGACCCGGTGCAGGTCTTCTCGACCTTCCGCTGGCAGATCTACGTCTGGTCCATTCCGGCCTCGGTGCCCGTGCTTCCGCAGTCCTGGCGTGACGAGGCCCTGGCCAGGATCGGAGGTGAGGAGGACCTCGACCGGAGCGACCCGATGACCCGGATGATCGATGCCGGGACGCAGCACTACGTGTCCCGGCGCCCGTTCCCCGACCAGCTGACCGACGAGCAGCTACGCACCCTCTCCATGCCCGTCTACGCGGTCATGGCCGGCGACAGCTCGGTCCTCGCCGACCCGGCCGCCGCGGTCGAGCGAGGTCGGGAGCTCGTGCCGGACCTCAGCATCGATGTCTGGTCCGAGGCCACTCACTCACTGCCGATGGAGGACCCCGAGCGGGTCGGGCGCGAGGTGCTGACCTTCCTGGCTGACCACGAGACATCCTCTCCGGGCGCGCCGTGAGCACCCGGACGAGGAGGCGCCGGACCGTTGCCTGCTGACCTGGGCGCACCCCAGGCGCGTCACGAGGAACAGCAAGCTGCTGGCCCTCAAGGCGTGAGCGCCACGACTCCGCCGCCCAGCAGGATCAGCCCGTTGGCCGACGTGATCCAGACGCCCGCCCTCCGCTGCGCGTCGTCGCCCCACCGGCCCTGGGTCCCCACGACCAGGGCAACGACCAGCGCGATCAGGAGCGCGAGCACGGCATACAGGACGGTGCCGTAGAGCCAGGAGTAAGGCACGAAGTGCGCCGCCAACACGATGGTGAAGACCACCGTCCACGTCACACCGTAGGCGAGCAAGAAGCCGAAGCCGTGCCGGTTGACCTGCGCGAGCCGCGCGACATACGGCTCCACCCCGTCCATGGAAGATCACCCTACGTGGGCAGAGAAATCACTCCTGCCTGCCGTCAACGCCTGCCGCGGGTGCCACGGGCAGCCACGCTGGTGGGGCGGGCTCACCCCGCGACTCGAGGGCTCCAGGACTCCCACGGTCCGAGGTCCTCGGCGAAGGGGTCCGCCTGGCCAGGTGCGCCCCTGGACCAGGATGACGCACTGGTGCACGGTCATTCCGGACTTCGCGGCACGGTGGGACGTCTCGATGGACAGCGCCTCCCGCATACCGGAGATGCCCGAGCTCACGCAGTTCCCTGACCGGACGCAACGTCCGGCAACCACCCGGGCAGGCCCACGAGCGCGCCGTGACCGAAGGCAGCCGGCGCCACCTCCCCGCCCGCGACCAGCCGGATGGGTCATCGGTCCACCCGCCGCGCCGAGGGCTGCGGCGGCAGCGGTCAGGCCCGGTAGGCCCCGGGCCGGGGTTGGCTCCAGCGACCGGACCGGTGCCCCTCGTCCCAGGGAAAACGCCCCTGTTCGTCGGCCCAGGTGAGTTGGCAGGCTGCCATCGGCACCCACGGCGGACGCTCGAAATAGTTGTGCGCCTCCAGCAGGACGAGGCCGGAGTGCCGCACCTCCTCGGCGAGGACGTGGCGCCCGGCAAGTTCCGTCTCCTCTCCAGGGGTGAGCTCGTGGCCGTGGCTGAGCACCCGGTGCGCGGCCTCGTTGAGCATGCGTGCAGACAGCGACCGGTCGAGCCCGACGACGACCAGCTCGGCGTGACCGACGCCGAACAGCCCGGTCGTGTAGCAGAACGGCACGTGGATCCGCGGCGGGAGCAGGGTGGGGTCCCCACCCGTCCGCGCCACGAGATCAGCCAGTCCGTCCACCGCATACTCCTCAGCATCAGCCCCGACCCCAGCGGCGCAGCACGCGCAGGTCCCGTCGCCGTCGGTCCCCAGCTCGTCGGACACGTAGGTCAGGTGCGTGCCGAAGCGCCTGATGTTGTCGGTGATGAGGCGCCGCTCCTGGTCCCAGTAGGCCTGCAGCGCGGGTGAGATGGTCATGTGGATCCCCCTCCTGTGACGCCCACGGTGCTGTGTGCGTGACCAGGACGCTAGACCCCGGCACCGACAGACCTTCGAACGTCCGTACTGACCGTCCGGGCGGCGACGTGCACGGTGCTACTTGACCAGGTCAACCTGGTCGATCTATTCTGACGAGATGGAGGTCACGGTGCAGGATGCGAAGACGCACCTCTCGCGGCTGCTCCGGCGGGTAGAGGCAGGGGAGCAGGTCGTGATCCGGCGCGGCTCCAAGAGGGTCGCCGTCCTCGTCCCGGCCCCGGCCCAGGGCGTCGAACGACAGATCTGGGGTGACCTCGAGGGGGAGCTGACGGAGGCATTCGACGAGCCGCTCGACGACTTCGGCGGCTACGAGACGTGAGATACCTGCTCGACACGAATGTCGTGGTGTGGTTGCTCCTCGGCGACCGCGATGCCGTCCCCCCCGAGGTCGCCGAGGCGATCTCGGATCCGCACTCCGAGGTCCTGGTGTCAGCTGCCTCGGCGTGGGAGATCGCGATCAAGCGCTCCCTCGGCAAGTTGCGCATCGGGGAGGCCTGGCGCTCGACGCTGGGCCGGCTCGAGGTCGACCACCTTCCGGTCACCCTCGACCATGCGGCGGCGGTGGAGCACCTTCCCTGGCACCACCGAGACCCCTTCGACCGGCTCCTGCTGGCCCAGGCCCAGGTCGAGGGGGCGACCCTGGTGACCAGCGACCGGATCCTCGACAGGTATGACGTAGCCACCTGGTGGGGCGCGAGCTGACCCACGCGGTCCTACGGCGGACGACCTGCGCAGCGCTCGGGCCCCATCAGGTGGCCTACCGAAGTTGTCCACAGGGCCCCGTGAGTCGGTCAGGTGTCCGTGTGCGCTAAGGGCATGGCAGTCAAGACGATCACCATCGACATGGACGCCTACGACCGTCTCAGTGGTTGAAGGACGGCGGCTCGTTCTCGCAGGTGATCAAGAGGTACCTCCCTGCCCCCGGGGCGACGGCTCAGGACCTGCTCGCGACCCTCGACGCTGCCGAGGTCTCGGACGGGACGATCGAGCGGATCGGCAGCGTCATCGCGAGCCGCGGCGACCACCCGGTGCGGGAACCCGGCTGGTGATCCATCTGGACACGACCTTCCTCGTCGATGCGATCCGTGAGAGTCGACGTGGCGAGGACGCCCCCGCCCGGGCCTGGTTGATCGAGAACCGGCGGGAGGACTTGGCCCTGAGCGTCTTCGTCCGCGCCGAGCTGCTGGTCGGAGCCGAGCTCCACGCCGAGCCCGACACGGAGCGCCGGCGGGTGCTCCAGGTGCTGGGTGAGCCCCCCGTCATCGAGCCGGACACCCGGCTCGCCGCGACGTATGCGCGTGTCCACGCCGGCCTGACGCAGCAGGGGACACCACCGGCCACCATGGATCTGCTCATCGGGTGCACAGCTCTCAACCATGACGCCGCCCTGCTCACGGCGAATCGGGCACACCTCTCGCGGATCGTCGGGCTGCAGGTCCTCGGTTACTGATCGGAGCGCGGCGGCCGCACACATGATCCACCCGCCCATGTCGAGAACACCGCGTCCGCTCCGTCCCCTGGTCAGATGGCGGCCACAATGGTCGCCACGGACACCAGGAGGACACCATGGCCAAGTACCTGTTGCTCAAGCACTACCGCCGCAGCTCCGGACCTGCTCCGCTGCCCGGGACCGACCTGCCGATGGATCGGTGGACCGAGCAGGAGGTGAGCGACCATCTGAGGTTCATGGACGACTTCGCCGAGCAGCTGCGCGAGCGCGGGGAGTTCGTCGACGGGCAGGCGCTCTCGCCCGAGGGCACCTTCGTCCGACACGGCGGCGAGGGAAGGCCCCCGGTCACGGACGGACCGTTCGCGGAGATCAAGGACCTCATCGCGGGGTGGATGATCATCGACGTCGAGAACCAGGAGCGTGCCTACGAGGCGGCGGCCGAGCTTTCGGCCGCGCCCGGGCCCGGGGGCGAGCCGATCTGCGAGTGGCTCGAGGTGCGCCCCTTCCTCACGCATGTCCCTGAGACGGACGCCTGAGGCGCGACCCCGTGGAGGACCTGCTGCGGCATCTCGGCCCCCAGGTGCTGGGCAGGAGGCCCTCATCGAGGCGGTCGCCCGGTGGCCGGAGGGTATGCCGTCGGACCCGCACGCCTGGCTGGTCACGGTTGCCTGGCGCCGGTGGCTGGACCACGTCCGCTCCGAGGCCGCGCGCCACCGGCGCGAGCGCGCCGACCTCGATCAGCCGCCCCCGGGGCCGACCGAGCAGGCCGACGACACGCTGCACCTGCTGTTCCTGTGCTGCCACCCCGCCCTGACCCCCTCCTCCGCCGTGGCGCTCACGCTGCGCGCGGTGGGCGGCCTGACCACCCGTCAGATCGCCGAGGCCTATCTCGTTCCCGAGACCACGATGGGTCAACGGATCAGCCGGGCCAAACGCACGATGGCCGAGGAAGGGCTGTCTGCGCACGAGACCCGGGACCTCGGTCGGGTCCTGCGGGTGCTCTACCTCATGTTCAACGAGGGTTACAGCGGTGAGGTGGATCTCGCCGCCGAGGCGATCCGCCTCGCTCGAGAGCTGGTGGGCCGGACCCAGGATCCCGAGGCCGATGGTCTGCTGGCCCTCATGCTGCTGCACCACTCGCGGCGCGGCACCCGGTTCAGCACCGACGGCTCGCTGATCGCCCTGGCCGACCAGGACAGGGCGCAGTGGGACGCCGGACTCATCCGCGAGGCCGTCGACCTGTTGCAGGCGGCACTGGCGACCGACCGGCTCGGCGAGTTCCAGATCCAGGCCGCGATCGCCGCGCTCCATGCCGACGCACCCACGGCCGACCAGACGGACTGGGCGCAGATCGTCGGTTGGTACGACGAGCTGCTCACCGTCACGGACAGCCCCGTGGTCGCCCTCAACCGTGCTGTGGCCGTGGGTGAGGCGGACGGGCCGCAGGCCGGACTCCGCGCACTGGCAGACGTGCCCGAGGGCATACCGCGTCGGGAGGCGGCGCAGGCCTTCCTGCTCGAGCGGACGGGTGCCACCACGCAGGCGGCGCGCCTGTATGCCCGTGCCGCTGCCCGTGCGAGCAGCACCGCCGAGCGGGACCACCTGACGAAGCAGGCGGCCAGGCTCGACTCCCCCCCGGCCTGACGGTGGAGCACGGTGGAGCATCGTCCACCGCGCACAACCCGCCCAGGTGCCCAGGCGCACCATCGACGCTGCCGCGCCGCTCGGACGGCGGGGTCTATCCCGGGCCCATGAGCACGATCGTCCCGCTGCCAGGAACTCGCCGAAGGCGCAGGTCTGAGCTGCTGTGGCGAGAGGCCGTCGGTGATGTGCTCCGGGAGGCACGGCAGGACCGGGGCGAGCGGATCCTCGATACGGCGAGCGCGGCCGGCGTGAGCCCGCAGTATCTCTCCGAGGTGGAACGCGGCCTGAAGGACCCCTCTTCGGAGATGCTCAGTGCCATCACCGGAGCTCTGGAACTCCCCGTGCACGACGTCGCCGGACGGGCCGCGGACCGCATGGCCCGGGGCTCCGGACCGCTCTGCCTCGCCGCCTGAGGGTCCTGGAAGGGCGCGTCTGCGCTCACTCCTGGTCCTCGAGGTCACGCCTGGTCAGCACCGCATCGACCACTCCGTAGTCCAGGGCCGCCTGGGCGGTGAGGATCAGGTCGCGTTGTGTGTCCTCCCGGATCTGCGCGGCAGACCTTCCCGTGTGGTGGGCAAAGATCTCCTCCAGCATGGCGCGGACGCGGGCGACCTCTTCGGCCTCCAGGATCAGATCAGGGATGGTCCCGCGCTGCTGACCCGCGGGGGCGTGGATGACCACTCGGCCGTGCGCCAGGATCGCTCGATGTCCTGCCGCTCCACCGGCCAGCAGCACCGCGGCGGTGGACGCCGCCTGCCCCACGCACGTGGTATGCACCGCGGGCCGGACGTACCGCATCGCGTCATAGATGGCAAGCACCGCGGGGATCTGGCCACCGGGTGAGTTGAGGTACAGCTGCACCGGCACGTCCGGGCTCTCCGACTCCAGGTGGATGAGCTGGGCGATGACGGTGTTCGCGACCCCGTCGTCGATCCCGGTGCCCAGGTAGATCACCCGTTCGGCCAGCAGCCGGCTGTAGATGTCCTGGGTACGCTCGCCCGCGGGCGTGCGGGTCGTGACGTAGGGGATGGGATAGCTGCTCATCGCCCACCCCCCAGCCCGACGCGCGGGGCGCGCATCGGGATGACCTCGGCCATCGAGCCGATCACCTGGTCGATGAAGCCGTAGTCGCGGGCGGCGTCGGCGTCGAACCACCGATCCCGCCGGGAGTCGCGCTCGATGGTGTCCAGGTCCTGGCCGGTGTCGGCGGCGACCAGGGCCAGCACGGTGTCCCTGGTGTGCCGCAGGTCGTCCGCCTGGATCTCGATGTCCATCGCGGTGCCACCGATCCCGGCGCTGCCCTGGTGCAGCATGACCTTGGAGTGCGGCAGGGCGTAGCGCTTGCCGGGCGTCCCGCTGCTCAGGAGGAACTGCCCTGCGCTGTAGGCCATGCCCAGGTTGATGGTGGCCACATCGGCCTCGATCGAGCGCATGCAGTCGCGGATCGCCAGCATGCCGGGGACCGACCCACCGGGGCTGTTGATGAGCAGCCGGATGTCGGCGGTCGGATCCTGAGCAGCCAGGACGAGCAGCCCGGAGCAGAGCCGGTTGCTGTTCCAGTCCTCCAGCGGCTCCCCGAGCAGCAGGGTGCGCTGCTCGAAGAGCCGGCGGTAGAGGTCTTCGTCAAGGTCTCGGCCCGGTGGCGGGGGTGTGGTCTGCGTGGTCATGGGAGCAGCGTGCTCCCGGAGTCATCTGCCGCCTCCCTCCCGCTGCTCACGGCAGCGCTGCCCAGAGCAGCGCGAGGTCAACCGGCCCTGACCGCCCGGAGCACGACGTCGTCCACGTGGTGGCTCGACGCGGCACCAGCCGGTCGAGGACGCGTCTCGTGAGTGAGCACGGTCCACCCGTCCTGCAGGCCGAGGGCCGCGGCGATCTCCTGGACGCCGACGTAGGCGTCGGGGTCGAACATCCAGGTGTGCTCCGCCGGGTCGACGGCCTCACGCAGCGGTGCCAGGTCGTGGCCGACGACGAGCAGGGTCCCACCGGGGGCGACGGCGCCCAGCAGGTTGCGCAGGCCACGCTGCTCGGGGGTGCGTGGGAACGAGCCGTACTGCAACGAGACGAGGTCGTAGGCGCCAGGCTCGAAGGCGCCCGGCGCGTTGGCGTCCGCGTGGTGCAGGGTGACCGGCAGCCCGCGACGCTCGGCCTCGGCACCGACGTGAGCCAGCGCGGCTCCGGAGATGTCGGTCGCGGTGACGTCCCAGCCCTGCTCGGCCAGCCAGAGCGCATCGCCTCCCTCCCCCGCGCCGACGTCGAGGACCCGGCCGGGCGGCATACCCTCCACTTCGGCGGCGAGGGTGCCGTTGGGGTTGCCGCTCCACATCCGCTCCCCGGTGCCGTAGCGGGCGTCCCAGTCGCCCTCCTCGCCCGAGGGCCGGGCCCGCGAGCGCAGGTCCTCCTCGGCGAGACTGAAGGCGACCATCGCGCCGACCCGACCGCCGTGGGCGGCCGCCGGAAGCACCTGGAGCGAGGGGTCGGTGACGTTGCCCGCGGCATACACGCCCGGGACGGCGGTCTGCCCGGTCATCGGGTCGACCTCGAGCACCTCGCCGAGGCCGCTGGCGTGTGCGCTCCCGACGATCCCGAGCGGGGCGAGGGCGTCGAGGCGGGCGTGGAAGCGGGTGCCGACCATCACGGCGTCGGCCTCGAGCCGCTGGCCGTCGACCAGCTCGACGCCGCTCACCGCACCGTCGGCGCCGGTGATGAGCCGGCGGACGGCGGTGCGCACGACGGGCACCCCAGCGTCCTCGAGCTGGCTGATCGTCGCCTCGGCGCGATCGTCCCATCCCGGCACGTCGTGGAGCACGACGGTCAGCCGGTCGGTGAGGTGGCGCAGGAGGGCGGTCGGGTGCAGGCCCATCGGGTGGGTGATGATCTGCACGAGCCGCTGTTCGCGCACCTCGTAGCCGTGGCAGAAGGGGCAGTGGATGACGTCCTGGCCCCAGCGCTGCGCGATGCCCTCGATGTCGGGGAGCTCGTCGTGGATGCCGGTGGCCGCGACCACGCGCCGCGCGAGGAGGGTATGCCCTCCGCTGAGCTCGACCCGGAACCGCCCGTCGGACCGGTCGTCGGCAGGTCGGACGGCGAGCACCCGACCGGTGAGGATCTCGCCGCCGTAGCCGCGCACCTCCTCGCGGCCGATGCTGAGCAGCTCGGCCGGAGCGGCGCCCTCGCGCCCGAGGTAGCCGTGCATGTGCTCGGCCGGGGCGTTGCGGGGGGTGCCGTCGTCGACGACGACGACCGTGCGTCGCTGCCGGGCCAGCTGGAGGGCGGCGGTCAGACCGGCGGCCGACCCACCGATGACCGCGACGTCGCAGAGGCGCTCGATCGGAGGGGGCGAGGGGTGGTCGTGCTGGTGGGAGTGCGTGTGCATCGTCATGACTTCCACGGTAGCCCTGCCGTGCGGCATACGGGAACCAGTTTGCAGTATTCGCAAGACTCGCGCACCCTGGACCCATGGCCACCACCGATGTCGAGACGCTCGCCCGCACCCGACTGCGTTCGCTGCGCAGCACCTTGGGCTACTCGCTCGAGGAGCTGGCCGAGCGCACCCACCTCAGCCCCTCGACCATCAGCCGGATCGAGACCGGCAAGCGGACCCTCGGGCTGGACGTCCTCGTGCCGCTCGCCCAGGCGCTCGGCGTCAGCCTGGACGCGCTCTTCGAGCGGCCGGGCGACGAGGACGTCGTCATCCGCCCGTCCCCGCACAGCTCCGGTGGGCAGACGACGTGGCCGCTCAGCCGACCGGACGGTCGGACCGTCGCGATCAAGGTCCGCCTCGAGCCGACGTCAGCCGCGCCCACCCAGCAGGTGCACGCCGGGCACGACTGGTTCGTCGTCATCGAGGGGCGCGTCCTGCTGCACCTCGGCGACCGCGAGATCGAGGTCGAGACCGGCGAGGCGGCCGAGTTCTCGACCATGACACCGCACGCGATCAGCGCGATCGACGGGCCCGCCGAGGTCGTCATGATCTTCGACCGGGAGGGGCAGCGGGCGCACGTGCACCAGTGACGGCCGGGGCGGTGACGGAATGGACGCGTGTCGCAGCCCTGGGCTCGCGCGAGGCTGCTAACGGGCGACGCCTACACCCGGTCCGACACCGCGAACGCGCGGAGCAGGTAGTCCACCCCCGCGACGACGTGCAGGACGCCGCCCACCGTGAGCACCACGCGCCCGACCCCCGCGAGGGGCAGGGCGGTCAGGACGCCGGCGATCACCATGCAGAGTCCTGCGAGGAGAAGAGCGGTCCTGACCTTGCCGACCCGGCTGACCGACAGCGCGCCTCGTCGCGCCGCCGCCGCCGTCCCCAGCGCGAGGGCACAGTCCGTCACCCCGACGGCAACCACGACCCACCACGCCAGGTCGCCGACAACAGCGAGGCTGACACAGAGGGCGAGGACCCTGCCCGGTCCGCCACCGGGTCGAGGATCTCCCCGAGCGACGTCTGCTGCCCCAGCCTGCGCGCCACGAAGCCGTCCAGCCAGTCGCTCCCGGCCCACAGGAGAGCCAGCAGGACGGGCAGGGCCTGCGCCCTGCCCGAGAGGGCGTCGTGGTGGAGGACGGCGAGGCACAGGGGCACGGTCAGGAGGAGCCGGGCGACCGTGATGGCGTTCGGCCAGGTGGCCCAGCGGCGATGTCCGGCGTGCGTCGTGGTGAACCGTGATGCCCCGGGGAGCGGAGAGTCGATCACCGGCCGGGACACGTCTGGTGCCCGACCACCTGCAGCGTCTCGGCGCGCCGCACCAGAAGGGCGACCACGACGAGCAGGCCCACGACGCACCCTGCGGCGATGAGCCGAGGATCCGCCGCGAGGACGACCCGGACCACGGTGGCCCCACCACCCACCCAGATGGCCGACCAGAGGAACGACGCCGCGAGCGAGGCGCCGGCATACCGTGGATAGCCCATGCCGAGCGCCCCGGCCACCGGTCCCATCAGGGTGCGCAGCCCGGGCACGAGTCGGCCCGCCACCAGCGCCGCGACCCAGTGCCGACCGACGACTGCCGCGGCCCGGTGCCAGTGCTGGACGCCGAGGCGGCGGACGAGGGTGCTGGAGGCCAGGGCGGGACCGCTCCGGCGCCCGACCAGGTAGCCGACATGGTCACCCGCGAAGGCAGCTCCCGCCACGACGACCCAGGCGAGCCAGAGCACGGGTCTGCCGTTGAGCGCGTGCGCTCCGAGCGAGACCAGCGTCTCGCCGGGCACGACCGCGCCCAGCCCGAGCGCGGACTCCCCCAGTGCCGCGCCACCCATGGCGAGGGTGACGAGCAGCGGGTCTTCACCCACGGTGGCGAGGAGCGAGGTCAGGGTCGAGAGCATGGATCGACGGTATGGAGCGACTCACCCGCAGATCAGTCCACGAAGGGAGTCGTCGTCCCTCACTTTGGTGGCTCTTCCCAGATGAGGGTGTAGGTCGGCCGGGCGCGTCGGTCCGCAGATAGACGTCGAGGTCTCCCGACGATGGAGGTTCCTACGCCATCCATCCGAAAGACCTCGACGTGACCGACGCTACCCCGCCGGCCGGCCTCGGCCGCCCTGACCTGACCGCCTTCGCGTCTCATCCCCATCGACCCTGATCGGGTCTGCTGACCCCCTCGACGAGAACGCAGCGACATCACAGCCACCCAACCCCGACCGGCCCGGGAAGCCGGGGCACGTCACATGGCCTGTGCTGCGGGCGTGTCGAGTGGGTCGTCCAGGGGCGACGCAGGAGCGTCGACGCGACGTGCTGAGAGGTGGTTCCAACCGGGCGCTAGGACACCGGCTACAGGCATGACGATAGGTCAGGAACGGCGTCGCTCCCTGCGCAGGAGGGAGCGCAGAGTCTCGGCGTTCGCGTAGCCGACCCGTAGCGCGATCTCGGCGGAGGTGAGGTCCGTGGTTGCTGAGAGGTGCCGAGCTCGTTCGATGCGAAGCCGTTGGACGAAGCCGAGCGGAGTGAGGTTGAGCGCCGCACGGACTCGTCGTTCGAGGGTGCGCCGGCTGGTGCCGAGCGACTGCGCGACGAAGGCGACGTTGAACGGTTCGTCCAGGCGGGCGCGCACGAAGCGTTCGAACTCGACGACGATCGGGTCCTCGTGCCGGAGATGTTCGTAGGCGACGAAGGCCGCCTGCGACGGACGCTCGTCGATGATGAGGAGCTTGGCGACATGTTGGGCCAGGTCGGGGCTGATCGATCGCACGAGTGAGAGCGCGAGGTCGATGTGGGCGAACGCGGCGCCGGCGGTGACGAGGTTCCCGTCGACCACGACCATGGTGTCGAGATCGAGGGCGACGGTCGGATAGCGCTTCAGGAACTCCGGCCCCAGGAACCAGCTGGTCGTCGCCCGCCGATGATGCATCCGTCCGGTCTCGGCGACGGCGAACACGCCGGTGCACGCCGCGGCGATCCGGGTGGTCGCGTCGTCGAGGCGCCCGAGCGAGGCGATGACCGAACGAGCATCTCGGCTCTGGAGGGCGTCGTTGGTAGCGGCGGCCGTGAGGGTTCCAAGCGCAGGGACGACGACCACGTCGAACTCTGCGGACTCCGACAGCGGGTGGTCAACCGACAGGGTCATCGATGCCGTCGTGGTCACTCTCCGTTTCGGTCCGAGGATGGCGAGTTCGATCGGGTCGATCCGCGGGTCGATATCGCCGCGGGCTCCGTCGGCCACCCGCACGATGTCGATGACCGACGCGACAGCCGAACCGAAGCAGCCGTCGATCGCGATCAGTCCGATACGCATGGCGCGAACAATAGCAATACTGTCGTATACGCCACTTCTCACATGCCCTTGCTCGTCATACGCTGAACTCGCCCCACGAAGAACCTCGACACCTAGGAGAACCCCTCATGTCCACACCCGCATCACTTCCGTATGCCTTCGTCGCCAAGATCGTCGCGGCCGATGGACAGCACGACGCGCTCGCCGATCTGCTCGCCGGCGCTGTCGCACTCGCCAACGAAGAAGTAGGAACGATTGTCTGGTTCGCGGTCAGGACCCACGCCGACACCTTCTGGATCTTCGATGCATTCCCCGACGAGGCCGCTCGCGACGCCCACGCCAACGGCGCCATCGTCGCAGCCCTGATGGCCAACCAGCACCTCCTCGGCGCAGCACCCGAGATCCTGGCGGCCGACGTCCTCGCGTCCAAGCTCCCGTAGTCCGCCAACGCACGAGACGATCGCGCCCCGCCGAGCCGTCGGACCCGACCGCCTCGACACCCGCACCACGTTGACGATCCCCGATGGGCCGATCACGAGGGGGGCCAGGCAACACCAGGCGCAAGCCTGGAGCGGCACTGGTTCACCGGTGGTCATCGAGAGAGCCAGCGCGGTTCTATGGCAGCGCAACTGTGTCAACTTGCCCTCCGTCCCGCTAGGCGCCGTGGGCGGGTCTCGGTTGCGATCCGTTGCCGTGACGGGAGACGCGTTGCGCGTCGCAGCGATGACGGGTCGTTGGCGTTCCGGGGCGTTGCGTTCGTGCGCGTCGCCCGTGCGGCATGGAACATTTCGCTGCGCACACAACGATCGTTGCGCCGACGCACCGTTGACACCTCGCACGTACAGGTCGCGACACAACGCCACGCCGCGTTGCCGAGCGGAGCGAGGCCTATCGGCACACGGACAGGATGCCGGCCGCGAGCGCTCAGCCGGCGAGGGGTCCGTCGTAGAGGAGAGCGACGTCGGTGTCGGGCAGAGCCGTGAGGCCAGCGCATCGCGCGACCACCAAAACCGAACCGCCCCTGCCCTGCGTTTCCGCAGGTCAGGGGCTGTTCGCCAGAGCCGCCTGTCGGAATCGAACCGACGACCTAATCACGTCGGCTTTGCGTCTATCGCTTGATGCGCCCACTGGGCGAACGAGCCGCTGACCTGCGCAAACGCCGAGAGTGGGGGCGCCGCCATCCGGTGGTGACCGACGACGACCGACCAGTACCGACCGTTTCACCGGAGCTTGCGGCGGCGACGCCGAGCAAGCTCCATTCTTTTAGCTCACCGCGCCCTCCTCCTAGCCGGTCCCGTCGTCGTCGAAGACGTTTCAGGGGTCTTCCCAGATGACGGTGTAGGTTGGCCGGGCGCGTCGGTCCGCAGATAGACGTCGAGGTCTCCCGACGACGGAGGTTCCTACGCCATCCATCCGAAAGACCTCGACGTGACCGACGCTACCCCGCCGGCCGGCCTCGGCCGCCCTGACCTGACCGCCTTCGCTCGACTCGACGGCCTCGGTCTGAGCGTGACCGGACAACGACTTGAACCGGATCGTGCGGTCCTCGCGTGCCGCATGGTGGAACCAGATCAGTGGTGCCGACGGTGCGGCAGCGAAGGCGCTGCTCGTGACACCGTGATCCGGCGGTTGGCCCACGAGCCGCTGGGCTGGCGACCGACCGTGCTGGAAGTTGTAGTGCGCTGCTACCGCTGTGCCGACTGCGGACACGTGTGGCGCCAAGACCCCAGCGCCGCGGCGGAGCCACGCGCGAAGCTCTCGCGCACCGGGCTGCGGTGGGCGCTGGAAGGGATCGTGGTCGCACACCTCACCGTCGCCCGTGTCGCCGAGGGACTCGGAGTCGCGTGGGACACCGCCAACAACGCGGTCCTGGCCGAAGGCCAGCGGCTGCTGATCAACGACCCCACGCGGTTCGAGGGCGTGAGGTCATTGGCGTCGATGAGCACGTCTGGCGCCACACCAGGCGTGGCGACAAGTACGTCACCGTGATCATCGACCTCACCCCGGTCCGCGATGGCGCCGGCCCAGCAAGGCTGCTGGACATGGTCGAGGGCCGGTCGAAGGCGGCGTTCAAGACCTGGCTCGCCGACCGCGACGACGCCTTCCGTGACGCGGTCGAGGTGGTCGCGATGGACGGCTTCACCGGGTTCAAGACCGCCGCTGCAGAGGAGATCCCGGACGCGGTCACGGTGATGGATCCCTTCCACGTCGTGCGCTTGGCCGGTGACGCCCTCGACAGGTGCCGGCGCCGGGTCCAACTCGCGATCCACGGGCACCGTGGGTTCAGGGACGACCCGCTCTACAAGTCGCGGCGCACGCTGCACACCGGCGCGGACCTGCTCACCGACAAGCAGAGCGACAGGCTACGCGCGCTGTTCGTTGGAGACGCTCACGTCGAGGTCGAGGCGACCTGGGGTGTCTACCAGCGCATGATCGCCGCCTATCGCCACGAGGACCGGCAACGTGGCCGCGAGCTCATGGAGAAGCTGATCACCGACCTCAGCGCCGGCGTCCCCAAGGTGCTCACCGAGCTCACCACCCTGGGCCGGACCCTGAAGAAGCGAGCCGCCGACGTGCTCGCCTACTTCGAACGACCCGGCACCAGCAACGGGCCGACCGAGGCGCTCCACGGACGGCTCGAACACCTGCGCGGCTCCGCACTCGGGTTCCGCAACCTGACCAACTACATCGCCCGAAGCCTGCTCGAGACCGGCGGCTTCAGACCCCAACTTCTACACCCCCGATTGGGATGAGCCGGTTATCTGGTTGCCCGGGATATTTCTGGTGAAGCGGACCGACAATGTTCTATCGATTCTCGACGGACAGCAAAGACTGGAGACCTTACGCCGATTCTATGACGGCACCCATGGCGATCGCGTGTTCAAATTGGAGAACGTCGGCTATGAGTTCAAGGGGCTGACGTATCAAACGCTTCTAGCCCTGGACCTCGCCGAGGCGCGCTTCGGGCGTGAGCTCGGCGCGGAGACCGCCTCCGGTCGCAGCCCGGGCAAGAGCGCGACCCAGCGCAGGTGCCTGCTTGAACAAATTGTGACCGGCCACAAAAAAGACAGAGCCTGCCTCCCACACGGCCACGCCGTCCTCACTCCACGGGAGGTCGGTCACCCAGCAGTGAAGGAAGTCGCGCGGCTCTGGGTGGAGACCGGGCAGCGCCCGTGTCACGTATTCACGTGCGCGTTCGTCCAGCGATCGAATCGCCGCCGGGTCGATGAAAGTTCCGTCGTCGCGGACGCCGACGGTGTCGCTTAGTCCGACCGAATAGTTGCTGTTGCCCGGTAGCGGCGTCGCGTAGACGCCGACTTCGCCGAAGACGCCGCTACTGTCCTGCAGGCACGCGACTCGTGCCGGGGCGGCGTCTTTCACGTCGAAGGTCAGCCGGACGTGTGCCGCCAGGCGAACCGGCAGCGACAGGCCGACGCTGCGTGCCAGGCGGGCGGTTTCGCGGCCGGCGCACACGACCACCTTGGAGTAGACAGCCCGGTCGGTGACGCTGCGCACCTCGACCGTCCCGTCGGCGCGGGGATCGATGGAGATGACCTCACCGGTGGTGACCGCATTTGCGAGAGCACCCGTGAGTGCCGTGATCGCGGCGCGGGTGCGGATCGCGCCGCCCGACTTGTCGAGCACCGCTGGCCCTGAGTAGCCAGCGAGCAGCGGCATCCGCTGGGCGACCTCGGCCGGGTCGATCTCGTGCGCTTCCACGCCGCCGACCTGGTCGAGAACCCGCAGCCGCGCCAGGGCGCTGTCTCCGATCGCCACGACGCCGTCTGATGAGACCAGCTCGACGTCGAAGTGCTCGGCCCACTCATCCCATACGCCGCGGCTTTCGCGCGCGAAAGTGACGAGTCGCGGGTCGTCGTGGGCATGCCGGAAGATCCGCGACTCGCCTGCGGACTGACCCATCCCGGGCAGACCAGCCTCGTACAACCGCACCGGCACGCCCTGCTCTCGCAGCGCGTACGCCGTCGACAGACCGACGATCCCGCCCCCGATCACGGCAACTTCGGGTGAGTGTGCCTCGGCGGCGCCGTCATTCAAGTTCTTCATGACAGTTCATAGCAATCTGTAGGGGGACGTGCAATGGACGCAAGAGAGGCCGCTGCGACGTCGTCAGCGGGCTGTGTCAGCCCGAAGCTACTGCGTGCAGCGACCCCTCCTGTCTGGGCCAGTACTCCCGGTCTGTGGTGTCAGGCGGGGAGTTTGGAGCCCAGTACGTCCAGCTTCTCGATCGTGGGTTCGGAGAACAACGTGCCGGTCTGCTCGCCGAGAGCTACCGCAACAGGACCGGACAGGTGGGCGTCACGTCCGGCGTCGTCGGGGAACACGTCGAAGATCCCGAACGAGGTCGGCCCGAGGCGGATCGCGAACCACGCGGTGGTCGCCTGCTCGTCCTCGACAAGCGCACGGCCGCTGTCGAGGAACTCCTTCACGGCGTCCTCCTTGCCGGGCAGCGCGTCAAACCTGACCAGCAGTCCCTTGGTCACACTCATGACTTCTCCTCTTCGTTTGTCGTGGTGCCCGCGAGGTGGGACACGATCGCCTCGGAGAACGCCGGCAGGTCCTCCGGCGAGCGGCTGGTGATGAGATTCTTGTCGATCACCACGTCCTGGTCGACGACGTCGGCGCCGGCGTTGCGCAGGTCGGTGCGAATGCTCGGGTACGACGTCAGGGTGCGACCCGCGGCCACGCCGGCCTCGATCAACGTCCACGGCCCGTGACAGATCGCCGCCACCGGCTTGCCGCTCTCGACGAAGCCGCGGACGAAGGAAACGGCGCCCTCGTCGACCCGGAGCTGGTCGGGGTTAACCGTGCCGCCGGGAAGCAACAGGGCGTCGTAGTCGCCCACCGAGGCGTCGGCGACCAGCCCGTCGACGGTGAACGTGCCCGCTTCATCCAGGTCGTTCTTTCGGGCCTTGATCTCGCCGTCGTGGATCGAGAGGACCTCGGTCTGAGCGCCCGCGCGGTCCAGTACTTCGCGGGGTTGCTCGAGCTCAACGCGTTCGACGCCGTCGGCGGCGAGGATCGCGACCCTCTTGCCCTGAAGATCTGCTGCCATATCAGTTTGCCTTCTTTCCGTTTGACATGCCGGGCTTGATGACGACCTTGGTCCAACCCTCGGACCTGGAGTCGAAGTTCCTGTAGGCGTCGGCAGCCTGATCCAGCGAGATCTCGTGGGAGACGATCCAGGACGGCTTCGCCTTGTCAGCCGCGATGAGGTCTCGCAGCCGGCGGTTGTACCTCTTGACCGGGCACTGACCGTTGCCCATGGTCTGTCCCTTGAACCAGTGGGTGCCGAAGTCGATGGCCGCCTTGCCCTGCTTGGCCAATTCGCCCTTGGCCCCCGGGTCCTCGGGGACGAACACGCCGACGGTGCCGATCCCGCCGGTGAACCGGACCGAGTTGATGAGCATGTTCAAGGTGGCAGCCGGGTCTTCGTTGCCCTCAGGGTCGTGGGCCTGGTAGCCGACACACTCGCAGCCACGGTCGGCTCCGAGCCCCATGGTCTCGTCCAGCACAGCCTGCACGGGGTCGACCTTGGAGTCGTCGATGGCGATCGCTCCGATCTGCTCGGCCAGCGCGAGCCGGTCGGGGTGGCGATCGACCACCATCACCTTCGCGGCGCCCTTGATCGTCGCGGACAGGGCGGCCATCAGTCCCACGGGGCCGGCCCCGGCGATCACGACGCTGTCGCCCGGGATCACGCCGGCCATCTCGGTGGCGTGGTAGCCGGTGGGGAAGATGTCGGAGAGCATGACGTAGTCGTTCTCCTTGTCCTGCGCGTCTTCACCCAGGCGCAGCGCGTTGTGGTCGCCGAAGGGCACCCGGAGCAGTTACGCCTGCCCGCCACCGTACGGGCCCATTTCGGCGAAGCCGTAGGCCGCACCGGCGGCCGATGGGTCGGGTTGCGTCGTCAGGCAGTAGTTCGTGAGCCCGCGCTCACAGTTCTTGCAGAACCCGCACGAGATGTTGAACGGCAGCACGACCCGGTCGCCCACCTTGACCTTCTCCACGCCCTGGCCGACCTCCACCACCTCTCCCATGTTCTCGTGACCGAACGTCCGGCCCTTCTCGAAGGAGGTCCGCCCCTCGTACATGTGCAGGTCCGAACCGCAGATGTTGGTCGTCGTGACCTTGACCAGCACATCGGTGGGCCGTTCGATCTCGGCGTCCGGAACATCCGTGACTGCGACATCGCGCGGTCCCTGATAGACAACAGCCTTCATAGTGAACCTCCAAGCGTTGCGGGGTGACTGTCCGAACCTACGCGCTCCACCGACAAGATGCGCGCCGAGCCACACCTCCGGGTTCACGGGTGAGCCGCTCTCGACCTGACAGTCACCGCCCGGCTCATCGTGCGCCGCGTCAAGCGCTTCAACCCCACGGCGACCAGCACAGGACAGGACGAGCTGTTCGCGACCTGGCGCCACCACGCCGTGTTCACCGACTCAACCCTGTCGATGCTGGGCGCGGAGGCATCCCACCGCGACCACGCGATCGTCGAGCAGGTCATGGCCGACCTGAAGTCCGGCCCGCTCGCCCACGCCCCCAGCGGGTCCTTCTGCACCAACGGTGCCTGGACGGTGCTGGCCGCGATCGCGTTCAACCTGAACCGCGCTGCCGGCGTCCTGGCCTCGGCCCGGCACGCCCGTGCCCGACCAGCCACGATCCGGGACCAGCTGATCAAGATCCCGGCCCGGATCGCCAACCGCGCCCGACGTCTCCACCTGCACCTGCCCATGCACCGGCCCTGGCAGGACGCCTGGCAACGCCTCCACGACGCCGCCTACGCCGCGGCTGAACCCCGCCCCTGCCCCTACGAGGAACGACCCCACGTGGAAGAGCCGGGCAGACCGGCGAATTCCCCCTGCCCCGAACCCGGACCCACCTCCCAGACCGATCTCCGACATTCCGGACGACGTTCACGAAACCCGCTCGGCGGATCGAGGCTCAGGCCCCGACTACACCCTCCATTGTGAAGAGCCCTCATGGGTCTTCACCGTCACGGGTGGGTTCGAGGCCCAGCCTCTCGCAGACCGCACCGAGGTCGTAGGCCTTCACGTGTTCCCACAGGGAGTGGGCGATGGCCTCTCGCAGCGACTCGGGCTTAGGCCGGGGGTGAGGACGGAGGTCGGTCACGAACGATCAGTCCTCCGTCGGATGGATGACCGAGCGTAACGCAAACCAACAGTAACCCATAACGTGCAGTTTATGACACATACGAACCTCGTTTGTGACATCTTCGCTACATCTCGACAACAAGTGCCTAGAAGTTGCTCGCCATATTGGTGAACCGACTGTAGTGGCCCTGAAAGGCCACGACGACCGTGTCGGTGGGCCCGTTTCGGTGCTTCGCCACGATGACGTCAGCCTCTCCCTCACGGGGTGACTCGCGTTCGTAGAGGGACTCGCGGTGCAGGAGGATGACGACGTCCGCGTCCTGCTCGATCGAGTTGTGGACGGCGATGCCGTTTCCGACGAAGTTGTGGCCGCCGAGCACCGTGGCGTCGTAGACGTCCTCTACCCCGACCAGTTCGACCGAGCGGACCTGATCCCAGAAGACGTCGTTCACCGCGTAGAGCTCCAGCTCGGCGCTGTCGAGGACCGTGGCGATCTGCCCCAGCCTCTCCCGAGACGGCGCGTGCTTGTAGAAGGTGCTTCCGCAGTACTGCGTGCCCACAGCTGCCTGGAACTCACGCGTCGTCATTCCGCGCTCACCCATGACGCGACGCACGTCACCCCATACCTCTCGCGGCACGGTGTCGACGTTGGTGTTGGCCTGGCGCTCCCGGATGACCTCCAGCAACTGCGCCGCAGATGCAGACCGTCCCCCGAAGACACCGATCTCCTGCAGGAAGCGCCGTTGGCTGTCGACTCCAGAGATGTCCAACGCATAGCCGTCCCGATAGCCAGACTTCTTCACCGTCCGCAGCCGGGTCGAGATCCCGAACCGCAACAGCAGGCGACTGACGTCATCCACCAACCGACGTGAGGTCGAGGCGTAGTAGATGCGGCCGCCGCTCTGGTGCTTGTTCACCGTGACCGAGCCGTCCGTCGACCAGAGGTGGTGGAGAAAGAGACTGATCTGGCGCTTCGAGAGCCGGAACACCGGATCTGGGACGAACTTCTCGTGGCTTCGCTTGTCGAACACTCCCAAGCCATCGAGCCACTCGGCGATCGGGTTCCGTCTCCCGCGGGCCAGACGGAACGGAGCCCTGAGACGAAGGGTCGTGCACCGAGCGGCGGCGTACTCGTCGCGCACCGCCACCACCCCGAAGGACAAGGCGGCCGTCGTCACGGCGCGCAGGTTCTCTTCATCGATCGAGGCGTAGCGCATCGGCTGACGCTTGAGCATCGAGCCGTCGCCGAGCATGTGCGCGAGCAGGACCACATGGTTGTCGTCGTCCCACGGCTCATGCACCTCGGGGGCCGGCACGTGCCTGGGCGCCGCGATGCGGTCACCCTCGCGAAGATCGCCGAGCTGCTTCCAACCGTCGTAGGTCAGGAAGGGGTGGTTCTCGGTCGCTGTCACCGTCTTGCCGGAGGTCAGCGTCAGACGGAAGACCGGCTTCGTCCCCGTCGCGAACACGTGGGTGAGGTGGCGCCGGACATACCGCAACGACTCGTCCAGCGACCAGACCGGGACGTCCGTCGCCCCCTGCTCGTGAAGCTCACCCAGCGTGACCTCGGCGCCGGTGTCAGCACGCAGCACTCGGGTGTCAGCCGTGAGACACCCCGATTCACGCAGGTCACTCATCTGCGGCTTCTTGTCCGTCCGCTGCTCGGGCCCACGGTTCAGCTGCGAGAGCGCGATGACCGGCACCTCGAGCTCCTTGGCCAGAAGCTTGAGTGCACGGGAGAACTCCGCGACCTCCTGCTGACGGGACTCGACGCGCTTGCCCGAGCTCATGAGCTGCAGGTAGTCGATGATCACCATGCGCAGGTTGTTGCGCTGCTTGAGCCGGCGGCACTTGGCGCGGATCTCCATGAGCGACATGTTGGGGCTGTCGTCGATGAAGAGCGGCGCGTCGGTGATCCGGCCCTGGGTCTCGGCCAGGCGGGTCCAGTCGCGGTCGCGCATGTTGCCCTTGCGCATGTTCTGCAGCGGGATCTCCGACTCGGCCGACAGGAGCCTCATGGTGATCTCGGTGCGGCTCATCTCCAGCGAGAACACAACGGTCGCCATCTGGTGCTTGATGGCGGCCGCGCGGGCAAAATCTAATGCGATGGTCGACTTACCGACAGCCGGTCTAGCCGCGATGATGATCATCTGCCCGGGGTGCAGGCCGTTGGTCAGCTCGTCCAGCTCGGTGAAGCCGGTGGGCACCCCCGTCATCTCCCCCGACGACCCGGCGGCGTGCTCGATCTCGTCCATCGTGGGCTCGATGAGCATGCCGAGCGGGTGGTAGTCCTCACCGCCACGTTTGTCGGCGACGGCATACACCTCGGCCTGGGCGGCGTTGACGATGTCCTCGACGTCACCGCCCTGGTAGCCGATCTGCACGATCCTGGTGCCCGCGTCGACGAGCCGGCGCAGCACCGCGCGCTCGGCGACGATCTCGGCGTAGAACGCGGCGTTAGCCGCCGTCGGGACCTCGGCGATGAGCTGGTGGAGGTATGCCGTGCCACCGATCCGCTGCAGGTCGCCCCGCTTGGTCAGCTCGTCGCCGACGGTGATCGCATCGACCGGCTCGCCGCGCGAGTAGAGGTCGACGCAGGCCTCGAAGATGCTCTCGTGGGCCGGGCGGTAGAAGTCGTGGGCCTTGACCATCTCCGAGCACTCGGCGATGGCGTCCTTCGACAGCATCATCGAGCCGAGGGCGCTGCGCTCGGCGGCGACGTCCTGCGGGGGCAGGCGATCCTCGGGACCACCCCCGGAGCCCTGGTCGGGTGGCCCGTAGACCTCCATCTCGCTCAGCGCCATACTGTCTCCACACCCTCGAAATGTTGCGTGGGGCCCAGTCCAGCACCGAGCACCGACAGACCTCACGCCAACCGACAACCGAGTCACCGTACGGCCAACCTCGCCGCCGCGCACCATCCCCCTGTGCACGAGGGTGTGGACAGCCTGGGGACGACGTGGGGACAGGACGACAACTCTCCAGTACCCCCTGTGGACGACGAGTGTGGACATCGAGGCAGTTTTATCGACAGACCCCCTCTGACCTGGGATGCAACTCATCACAACCTGTGGATAAAAACTTCTTCCACCCCGCCTGCCCACATCCCCCCTCCTGCCCCACGGGACCCTCCCGCGCGGGTGACAGACTCGGTCCCGTGAGACGTCGGAGAGAGTCGGACGCGGGGTCCGCGGGGCAGGCCCGGGAGATCCTGCGGCTGGCCGTGCCGGCCTTCCTGGCCCTCGTCGCCGAGCCGCTCTTCCTGCTCGCCGACTCTGCCATCGTCGGCCACCTCGGCACCTCCGCCCTCGCCGGTCTCGGCGTCGCGAGCGCGGTGCTGCTCACCGCCGTCAACATCTTCGTCTTCCTCGCCTACGGCACCACCGCGGTCGTCGCCCGGCGGCTCGGCGCCGGCGACCAGCGGGGCGCGATCAGCGCCGGGGTCGACGGCATCTGGCTGGCCCTGCTCCTGGGCACGCTCGGTGCCGTCGGCACGGCGCTCTTCGCGGCGCTTCTGGTGCAGGTCTTCGGGGCGGGCCCCGACGTCGCGGCCGAGGCGGTGACCTACCTGCGCTGGTCGGCCCTCGGCATACCCTCCATGCTCGTCGTCCTCGCCGCGACCGGCGTCCTGCGGGGCCTGCAGGACACCCGCACGCCACTCGTCGCCGCTGTCGTCGGCTTCACCGCCAACGCCGCGCTGTCGCTCCTCCTCGTCCACGGGGTGGGGTGGGGCATCGCGGGTGCCGCGATCGGTACCGTCATCGCCCAGACCGGTATGGCGCTCGCCCTCGTCCTCATCGTCGTCCGGGGGGCGCGCCGGCTGGGGTCGTCGCTGACCTTCCACGGGGCCGGCGTGCTGCGGGCGGCGCGCGGCGGCATACCCCTGCTCGTGCGGACCATCGCCCTGCGCGCGGCCCTGCTCGTCACGACGTGGTCGGCCGCCGGGCTCGGCGACGAGCAGCTCGCCGCCCACCAGGTCGCGATGACGGTCTGGTCGACGCTCGCCTTCGCGCTCGACGCCCTCGCCATCGCCGCCCAGGCGCTGACCGGCAAGACCCTCGGCGCCAGCGACGTCGAGGGCACCCGCGCCGCCACGACCCTCATGCTGCGCTGGTCGGTGTGGTTCGGCGCCGCCCTCACCCTGCTCGTCCTCGTGCTGCACCGCGTCATCCCGCTCGGCTTCAGCCAGGACCCCGACGTGCGCACCGCGCTCGCCGCCGCCCTTATCGTCGTCGCGCTCGGGCAGCCGATCGCCGGCATCGCCTTCATCCTCGACGGCGTCCTCATCGGCGCCGGAGACACGCGGTGGCTCGCGTGGGCCCAGACCGCCGCGACCCTGGCCTACCTGCCCATGGTCCTGGGCGTGCGGCTCAGCGGTGCGGAGGGGACGACCGGGCTGGTCTGGCTGTGGATCGCCTTCACCGGCTTCATGACGGCGCGCGCCCTGCTGCTGTGGTGGCGCGCCCGCGGCGAGGCCTGGATGGTCGTCGGCGCCGAGCGCTGAGGCGTGCCGTCTGGGCACCTGAGCAAGGTGGGTCTGCACGCTGCACCATGGCCATGGTGCAGCGTGCGGTCCAGGCTTGCCCAGGTCTGCGGCGGAGACCGCCACTCAGCGCCGCAGCGTCGTGCACCCGTCGAGGGCCACGAGCAGCTCGGCGAGACCGGGGTAGCGCGCGGGCCTGCCCTCCACCGGCGCCTCGCCGGGCTCGGTGTCCTCCTGGCAGTGCCGGGTCGCCTCGGCCACCCGCTCGTCCAGGGAACCGAGCATGTCCTCCCGGCTGGCCGGCGACAGGACCCAGCCCAGCGGCGCCTCGACCGCGGGACGGCTGGCCTGCGTGACGACATACACCGTGGGGAGGTCGGGGCGCACCGCGGTGGTCAGCTCGTGCGCCCGCTGGAGCAGCGCCGAGGTGCCCTTCTGCGTGGTCGCGGCGTTGCTGTTGCCGATGAGCGGGACGAGCGCCTCGGCCACCGGCTCCGGCGGCGGCTGCACGAGGTCGCTGCCGCGGCCGTTGTCGAGGTAGACGACGATTGGCACGACGCGGGCGTCCGGGGCCTGCTCGGCCACCTGCGCCAGCAGCCGGGGCGCCAGGTCGACGACGGTCCCGAGCCCGCTGCCCTCGGCATACCCACCGTCGATGAGCTGGGCCTGCGGCGCGTCACCGCACGGGCCCACCACGCCCGACGGCGTCACGTAGGGGAAGCGCGCGGAGGTCATCGACGAGGTCGACGCGGGCACCGACCCGACGCAGTGGTCGCTCTCGCCGGTGGCGGCCTCGCCCTCCGGCGGGAGGTAGTCGGCATAGAAGTCACGGCTGTAGGCCAGCGGAGAGCCCAGGTCGGCGCAGTCGGAGACCGGGCCCGAGCCGAGCGCGACCTGGCTGACGAGCACCCGGCAGCCCGAGGAGGTCGCGGTCGAGTTGAGCACGAGCGCACCGCTCAGCTCACCCTCGGCGCGCTCCTGCGGCGGGTCGAGGAAGTCGGCCTCGAGCCCCGGAGCGCTCTTCTCCCACGACAGCTCCATGAGCGCGCCCCGGTCGTGCCAGCCCTCGCCCTCGGCGTCGGACCCGGCGGGCAGGCCGGTGACGGCATACACCGGGTCGCGCAGCAGAAGACCGAGACTGCCCTGCGCCAGCGCGTCCGGCCCACCCATCGTCCAGACCTCGTCGACGGCCGTGGCCTGGTCGTCGGCGAACCTGCTCACCGCCAGCCCGACCGAGCCCCCGCTGACGCCGCTGGCGACGAGCACTCCGTCGAGTCCGCAGGGGGTGTGGTCGCGGATCTCCTCGAGGGCGGCCGCGCTCCAGTATGCCGCCCGGATCCCGCCTCCCTCGGCCGCGACGAGGACCATCGGCCGGGCCGGTCCCTGCGGGGTCTGGACCTGGCAGTCATCGGTGCGCTCCAGCCAGTCGCCCACGACCTCCGACAGGGGCGCGGGGCGCAGGGCCGGGGTGTCGGCGTCGCCGGCGAGCGAGCCGCGGATGCCGTGCAGCTGGTAGCTGCTGCCGGGGATGAGCGCCGCGACGACGACCGCGGTGAGCAGGATCGCGACCGGCGCCTCGCGGAGCCTGAGCGCGGGCCACCAGAAGATCTGCGGTGGTGCGTAGAACTGGTGCAGCACCACGCTCGAGCCGATCATGAGCATGAGGGCGCCCAGCCCGAGCATGACCACCCCGATGACGCCGAGCACGGCCGACAGCCGGACCGGCCACACGAGCAGGGCCAGCAGGACCGCGGTGCTCACGAGGATGAGTGCCCAGGCCAGCCGCCACAGCCGCCGCGAGCCGGGCTGCGTGGGCTGCCCCCACGCGCCGACGGCGTCCTCTGCGACGACCGTGCTCGTGCCCTCACCGGGGGTGAAGAGGTCGCCGACGCCCGGCAGGCCCTGCAGCCGCTGGATGACGCGCGGCCCCACCCACCAGACGCAGATCGCGGCCGCCAGGCCCAGGGCTGGCAGGCACCGCTGCAGCGGGGTGCCCTCGCCGAGGACGGTCAGCACCAGGTGGGACCGGATGAGCGCTAGCGACCCGACGACCAGCCCGCTCAGGGCGAGGATGTCGCCGAGGCGACGGACCTGCGCGGCGGTGGCCGCGTCATACCTCGAGGGGGCGGGAGCGGCGAGCCCCGGCGCGCGGCGGCCGGTCAGCCACGACCCGACGACGATGAGCACCGGGACGGCGACGAAGCTGCCCAGCGACACCCACCGCACCCCACCCGTCCCTTCGAGCGCCACCCAGCCCCACAGGGCCAGGACGAGCACCGGACCGAAGAGCCACTGGCGCAGGGCGGGCGCGGGGCGATGCACGAGGTCGTCGGGGTCCGCGACGACCCGGCGCGCGACGTTGTCGGCCATGAGGCGCCCGAGCAGGACCAGGCCGAGCGTGATGAGCAGCAGCAGGACGGAGGCCAGCAGCGCGTGCACCCAGCCGGGCACGAGCGTGCGCCCGTCACCGGTGGCGAACCACGTGCGCTGGATGTCCGGCAGCTGGTCGAGGATGCCGCTGCCCGGCACCAGGGCCAGCAGCGCGACCGGGGCGAAGGCCAGCGCCGAGAAGCGCTGGGCATAGACCGCGCGGCCGCGGCGCCCGAGCCAGGTGCGGCCGACGGGGGTGCCGAGCAGGCAGTAGGCGAGCTGGGTGAGCACGGCCAGCACCAGCGCCCACTTCACGGCGCTCGCCCACGCGGCGGCTCCGACGAGCAGCCCGGGTGGCGCCTCGCCGGCCGGACCGAGGACGAGCAGGGCCAGCAGGGCGTTCTCGGTGAGGTCGGCAGCGACCGCCGCCCACACCAGCCAGGGCCGGGGCCAGGTGAGCATCCGCAGCGGGGCGTGCGTCGGCACGGCCCCACGCGCCAGGACGCGGCGCAGCAGGAGCCACAGCAGCAGCCCGTAGGTCAGCGCGAAGGCCACGTCCAGCCCGAGCCATACCCCGACGAGGAGGTCCGCCTGCCCCGTGACGGCGGACTCCACCAGGGTGCCCGTGTCGTCCCGCTGCGCGGCGAGCTGGTGGATCGCCAGCCACGGCTGGGACGTCGACCACGGCACCGGGAGCGGCAGCCGGGGCGAGCTCACCTCGGCCAGCCCCAGGGAGAACCCCTCCGGACCCGCCTGGACCATCCGGATGAGCCGGTCGATCTCGGTCAGGGAGATGAGGAGTGCACCGCAGATCGTGAGCAGGATCAGCGTGCGGCGGGGCAAGGTCGTCGGGGCCATGGCACTCCAGGTGGTCTCTCGCGGTGTCGCGTGCTGATGAGAGCCCTGTCGTGCGCAGTGGATACCTGCAGGTGGAGATCAGCCGACCGCGTTGCGTCCGGGCAACCTGAGCAAGCAGGCGTTGCTCCAGGACAACCTGAGCAAGCTGAGTCCCTACGCTCCACCATGGCCATGGTGCATCGTGCGGACCACGCTTGCTCAGGTTGGTCCCACCGAGAAGAGCGTGCTCAGGTCGCGGTGGGGCCCGGGCCCCCGTGCTCGGCATCGCCGCGCCGCCGACCGACGTGCACCTCCGTGGGCGCGATCTGGCCGGTGCGGAAGCCCGCGCGGCCGACCATGTGCGACCCGGCCGGGATGGTGAGCAGCTGGAACAGCGCGATGAGCACGAGCATCCCGACGTCCAGCCCGCTGCGGGTGCGCAGCCCCACGCCGAGGATCACGAGGAGCACGCCGAGCACCTGCGGCTTGGTGCCCGCGTGCATGCGCGTCAGCAGGTCCGGGAAGCGCAGCAGGCCGATCGCCGCCGCCAGGCACAGCAGGGCGCCGAGCATGAGGCAGACCAACCCGGCCAGATCGAGCGCGTCACCCAGACTCATCGCTCCTCCTCCCGCGGCACGTCGGTGTCGCGCGCCACGAAGCGCGCCACGGCCACCGACCCGAGGAAGCCCACGAGCGAGAGCGAGATGAGCAGCGGCAGCGTCGTCCAGGCCTCGGTGAGTGCGGCATACGCCCCCAGCGCGCACACGACGATCGACACGAGGACGTCGGTCGCGACGACGCGGTCCAGCACGCTCGGCCCGCGCGTGATCCGCACCAGCGTCAGCGCCGCCGACACCGCCAGCAGCGCGCCGATGATCCAGGTCAGCACCGTCTCCACGAGGTCGAGGCTCATCCGTCCACCTCCTCGGGGGTATGCCGTCGCCGCCGCGGGTCGAGCAGCGACTCGGGGTCGGGGTGGAAAGCGCGCAGGATCCGGGCCTCCTGGGCCCGCACCTTGTGCCGCACGCGCTCGGCCTCCGCCCGGGTGCGCACGTCGAGCGCGTGCAGGGTGAGCAGCCCGGTGCTCGGCTCCAGGTCGATGACGACCGAGCCCGGCACCAGCGACACCATCTCCGCGGTCAACGTCTGCAGGAAGGCGTCGTCACTGACCAGCTCGAGGTCCATGACCACGCCGTGGGCCACCGGCCCGGGCCGCACCGCCAGCCAGGCCACCTCGACCGAGGCACGCACGAGGTCGGAGAGGAAGCGCCCCACGAGCACCAGCAGGCCGACCGGGTGCACCCGCAGGCGTAGGTCCACCCGCGGCAACGGGAAGAGCAGCAGCACGAGCAGCCCGACGAGGACACCGCCGAGCAGGTTGAGCGGGTTGAGCGAGCCCCACAGCAGCACCCACACGGCGGTCAGCCAGAGCAGGGCCCACGGCGAGACCCCCGGCAGCCGGCGCGCCGCGCGCCCGTTGTGCCGTCCACGCCTGCGGCCCGTCGCCCGCCCGCTCACGGCGTCACCCCCGACCCCAGCACGGCCACGACGTAGGGCTCGCGCAGCATGAGGTCGACCGCGGCCCGGGTGGCGACGTCGAACAACGGACCCGCCACGAGCGTCAGCGCCAGACCCACGCCGACCAGCGCCGTCGTCGGCGCGAGCACGCCCACCCCGAGCGCCCCGTGATGACCGCCGCGCACCGGCCCGCGCCCGGTGATGCCCTTGGCGTTCTCGGACCAGAAGGCGCGCCCCCAGACCTTGGCCACGGCATACAGCGTGAGCAGCGAGGTGAGCACCGACCCGGCGACGAGCACGAGCGCCAGCCACGACCCGTCGGCGACGCCCGCCTGCACCAGCCCCACCTTGCCGAGGAAGCCGCTGAACGGCGGGATGCCCGCGAGGTTCATGGCCGGGATGAAGAAGAGCAGCCCCACCACCGGCGAGATCCGCGCGAGGTCCCCGAGCCGCGTGCTGTCCGAGGAGCCGCCGACCCGCTCGACCAGGCCGACGACGAGGAAGAGCGTCGTCTGCACGGTGATGTGGTGGATGACGTAGAAGATCGCCGCGGCCAGCCCGTGCGTGCTGCCCAGGGCGATGCCGAAGATGAGGAAGCCGATGTGGCTCACCAGGGTGAAGCTGAGCATCCGCTTGATGTCGTCCTGCGCGATGGCGCCGAGGATGCCGACGATCATCGTCAGCAGCGCCGCCACCAGCAGCAGGTCGGAGAACTGCCCCCCGGGGAAGAGCAACGTCTGGGTCCGGATCATGGCGTAGACCCCGACCTTGGTGAGCAGCCCAGCGAAGACCGCGGTGACCGGCGCGGGGGCGGTGGGGTAGGAGTCGGGCAGCCAGCCGGACATCGGGAAGACCGCCGCCTTGACCGCGAAGCCGATGAGCAGCATGACCTGCAGCAGCGCCGCGGTACCGGGCGCGATCTCCCCCATCCGGTCGCTGAGCAGCGCCAGGTTGATCGTCCCGGTGGCGGCGTAGACCATGCCGATCGCGGCCAGGAAGATCAGCGAGCTGAGCAGCGAGACCAGCACGTAGGTCGTGCCCGCGCGTACCCGCTCGACCGTGCCGCCCAGGGTCAGCAAGACGAAGCTCGCGGCCAGCAGCATCTCGAAGCCGACGTAGAGGTGGAACAGGTCGCCGGAGATGAAGGTCGTCGTCACGCCCGCCGCCAGCACCAGCAGCGAGGGGTGGAAGACCGGCAGCGGCGAGTGCCCGTCGCTCTCGTCGTCGAAGCTGCTGGCGCCCTGCCCGATCGAGTAGGTCAGCACCGCCAGGGTCACCGTGGTCGACACGATGACCATGAGGGCGGCGAGCCGGTCGACGACGAGCACGATGCCCTCGGTCGCGGTCCACCCCCCGACGAGCATGACCTGCGGCCCCTGGGTGTCGCTCGCCCACAGCAGCACCGCCGCGAGCACGGCCATGCCGGACAGCGCGGTGAGGCTCACGGCGCGCTGCACCGCCGTGCGTCCGGCGGCGGCGAGGGTCAGCCCGGCGCCGATGAGGGGCAGCACGACGAGCAACGGCACCATCCAGCTGTATGCCGTGGTCATGGCGACCCCTCCCCGCGCGGCTCGTCGTCCTGCGTGGTGCGCCCATGGTCGGCGGCGACCGCTTCGTCGCCGTCGTCGTCCACCTCGACGTCGTGCGCCTGGTCGGCACCCGGCCCCAGGTCGTCGGCCTCGGCGCGCGCGTGGATGCGGGCGGACTCGGTGTCGTCGCTGACGAGGTCGTCCCGGGCGAGCTGCCAGCCACGGTGGGCCAGGGCCAGGACGAAGGCGGTCATCGCCAGGGTGATGACGATCGCGGTGAGCACCAGGGCCTGCGGCACCGGGTCGGCCATCGGCCCGCCGTCGCCGGCCCCGACGATCGGCGGCGACCCGGCCGGACCGGAGCCGATGATGAAGACGAGGTTGACGCCGTTGCCCATAAGCAGGAAGCCCATGAGCGCGCGGACCAGCGAGCGCGACAGGAAGAGGTAGGCGCCGGCGCCGACCAGCACGCTGGCGACCAGGACGAGGGTGAGGTTCGGCGTCATCGGCTCGCCTCCTCGAGCTGCTCACGCTCGCGCGCGATCTGGGCGTCGATGCCGGACCCGAGGCTGCGCAGCACGTCCAGCATCAGGCCGATGACCACGAGATAGACCCCGATGTCGAAGAGCAGCGAGGTCACGAGGTGGACCTCGCCGATGAGCGGGATGGTGAGGTAGGTGTCCCAGGTCCGCAGCGCGGCGCTCCCCAGCAGCATGGGGATGACGGCCGACCCGGCCGCGATGAACAACCCGGTCCCGAGCAGCGCGGCGGGCATGACGGGCAGCGCGGCGCGCAGCTCATACCCCCGACCGGCGAGGAACCGCAGGCACAGCGCCAGCCCGGCCATGATCCCGGCCGCGAACCCGCCACCGGGCTGGTTGTGCCCGGCGAGCAGCAGGTAGACCGACCACAGCAGGATCGTGTGGAAGACGAGCCGGGTGACGATCTCGAGGATGACCGAGCGGCGCTCAGGGCCCAGCCGGTCGGCGACGGTGATCCACCGGCTGACCGGCAACGACCCGGTGTCGGTCTCGACCGGTCGCGCGCGCAGCCCGGCGCGCGCACCGCGGGCGGTCCGCAGCCCCGCGCGGACACCCTCCAGCGCCTCGCCCCTCAGCCACACCAGGCTGGCCACGCCCGTGGCGCAGGCCAGGACCACCGACAGCTCGCCCATGGTGTCCCAGGCGCGGACGTCGACGAGGATGACGTTGACGATGTTCTTGCCCGCGCCGTAGTCGACCGACCGCTCGGGCAGCCCGATCCCGGCCGGGTCGTGCACCCGTGACGAGGTCGCCACCAGGGCGCCCAGCCCGACGACGGCGCCCACCGCCACCCCGAGGGTCGCGCGCAGCCGCCGGGTCAGACGGCTCGGGTCGTCGGGGAAACGCCCCGAGAGGCGCCGCAGCACGAGGACGAGCACGACGAGCGACACCGTCTCGACGAGGATCTGGGTCAGGGCAAGGTCGGGTGCCCCGTGCAGCAGGAAGAGCATCGCCGTGCCGTAGCCGGTCACCCCGACGAGGAAGACCGCCCGCAGCCGGCGCCGGGCGCGGGTGGCCAGGACGGCCGCGGCGATGACGAGGGCCGCCACGGCGACCTGCGCGGCGCTGTCGGCGATCCTGACCTCGGTCGGCCAGGGGGGCGCGCCCAGCAGCAGGACCGTCCCCGGGAGCAGCACGAGCACGATGAAGATCGTCCCGAGCAGGGCCGGCAGCGAGCCGCGGGACATGAAGCCGGTGGCCTCCAGGGCGGTGCGGTCCAGCCCCCGCATGATGAGCTGGTAGGTACGCCCCGCGTCGAACGGCAGCAGCGGGATCGGCACCTCGGCCGGGCGGCGGGCCTGCAGCCACCACCAGAGCCCGCCCAGCACCCAGACGCCGATCGAGACGAACAGCGCCGGCGACCACCCGTGCCAGAGCCCGAGGTGCACGCTCGGTCCGGCCACCTGCCCCACCGTCGAGGTATGCCGCTCCAGCACCCCTTCCAGCGGCAGCGAGGTCACCCCGAGGGCGAGTCCGGCGAGGGCCAGGGTGAGTGGGATCCCCACGAGGACCGGGCCGGGGGCGTGCCAGGGATGGTCGGCCGGCACCTGCGCCGGGGCCGGCTGACCGGCGGGCCGCTCCGGCGGCCGGGCGCCGTCGGTGAAGGCGCCCCAGACGAAGCGCAGCGAGTAGGCCATCGTCAGCACCGCCCCGGCCACGAAGACCACCGCGGTGGCGCCCTGCAGCGACCACCACCCGTCGGCGGGCTCCAGGAGGGCGGCGACCGCAGCCTCCTTGCCGACGAAGCCGAGCAGCACCGGCAGCCCGGCCATCGACATCGCGGCGAGCACCCCCGCGAGCGCCAACCACGGCGCCTGCTGACGCACCCCGCGCAGCCGCCGGATGTCGCGGGTGCCGGTGGCGTGGTCGATGGCCCCGGTCGTGAGGAAGAGCGAGGACTTGAAGAGCGCGTGCGCGAGCAGCAGGGTCAGCCCGGCCAGCGCGGTGGCCTCGCTGCCGTAGCCGAGCAGCAGCACGAGCATGCCCAGCTGGCTCACCGTGCCATAGGCGAGCAGCAGCTTGAGGTCGAGCTGGCGGGTCGCCCGGACGCCGCCGAGCAGCATCGTCAACCCCCCGAGCACGAGGACCATGACCTGCCACACCGGCACGTCGGCATACCCCGGCGCGAAGCGCGCGACGAGGTAGACACCGGCCTTGACCATGGCGGCGGCGTGGAGGTAGGCGCTCACCGGGGTGGGGGCGGCCATCGCGCCGGGCAGCCAGAAGTGGAAGGGCACGAGGGCGGACTTGGTGATCGCGCCGACGAGGAGCAACCCGACACCCCAGGCGACGGATGTGGAGGTCGTGGGCGGGTCGGCGACGAGCTCGCTGATCCGGTAGCTGCCCGCCGCGTCGCCGAGGAGCACGATGCCGACCAGCATGCTCAGGCCTCCGGCGGCGGTGACCACCAGCGCCTGCCGGGCGGCCCGGGTGCTCGCCGCGCTGGTCGTGAGGTAGCCGACCAGGAGGTAGGACAGGACGGTCGTGATCTCCCAGAAGACGTAGAGCAGCAGGAGGTCGTCGGTGGTGACCAGGCCGAGCATCGCCCCGGCGAAGCCGACGAGCGCGCCCCCGAGCAGCCCGGGGCTCCCGGCCGTCGTGCTGACGTCGAGGTAGTGCCAGCAGTAGAGCAGGACCAGCGCCCCGACCCCGGCCACGACCAGGCTCATGAGCAGCGCGAGGGTGTCGAGGCGGAAGGACAGCGCCAGACCCAGGTCGGCGACCCAGGTGAGCTCCTCGACGCGCGGCGGGGCATCGGCGAGGAGGAAGGTCGCGGCGCCGGCGGCGGTGAGCGCGGGGAGCAGCGCCAGCACCGCGAACGCGCGGCCACCGAGCAGGCGCACCAACGTCGGCGCCAGCACGGCGGCGAGGAGGTGCGCTCCGAGGACGGTCAGGACCATGCTGACCTCCCCTATGGTGTATGACGTGTCCCGCAAGTCTACCGGCCGCGCGATGGTGCCCTGACGACGCACGGACGGCCCCGCACCCACGAGGGGTGCGGGGCCGTCCTGAGCCGTGCCGGAGCCGTGGGTCAGACGGCGCTGGCGACCACGCTCACGGTGACGTCGGCCGCGACGTCGTCGAGCAGACGCACGTGCACGGCGTGCTCACCGAGGCTGCGGATCGGGGTGCGGACCTCGATGCGGCGCTTGTCGACCTCGGGGCCACCGCTGGCGCGGATCGCCTCGGCGATCTCACCGGGGGTGACGGCACCGAAGAGGCGACCGCCGGAGCCGGCGCGCGCCTCCACGGTGACCTCGGAGCTCTCGAGCCGGGCCTTGGCGGCGGCGGCGTCCTCGGCGCTCCGGACGGCGCGCTTGTCGCGGGCCGCCTTGATCGAGTCGACCTGCTTCTGGCCGCCCTTGGTCCAGGGCGTGGCCACCTTGCGGGGCAGCAGGAAGTTGCGGGCGTAGCCGTCCTTGACGTCGACGACGTCGCCGGCGTCACCGAGGCCGGTGACCGGCTGGGTGAGGATGATCTTCATGTCAGATGCTCCCTTGGCCGACTCAGCGGGCGGAGCTGCTGTAGGGCAGCAGCGCCATCTCGCGGGCGTTCTTGACGGCGTTGGCGATGCGGCGCTGCTCCTGCACGGAGACACCGGTCACCCGACGGGCACGGATCTTGCCCCGGTCGGAGATGAACTTGCGCAGCAGCGCGGTGTCCTTGTAGTCGATCGACTCGATCTTCGCGGACTTGAGCGGGTTCGCCTTCTTCTTCGGCTTACGCATGACGGGCTTGGCCATCGTGGTGCTCTCCCCTTTCGTGAGAGCCCGAGCTCATCGCTCGGGATGGTGGTGGTTGAACAGTGTGGTGCGTGGTGGCGCGGACCGGCTCAGAACGGCGGCTCGTCGTAGGACGGCGCGCCGCCCCAGCCCGAGCCTCCGCCGGAGGAGCCGGAGGTGTTGCCACCGGGGGTGTTGCTCGCCCCGCCGGTCGCCCAGGGGTCGTTGGCCGGCGCCTGCTGGGAGCCGGAGCCGGACTGCTGGCCGCCGGCCGGCTGACCCGACTGGCCACCCTGGCCGCCCTGGTAGCCGGACTGGCCACCCTGGCCGCCCTGCCAGCCGCCGCCGCCTCCGCCACCCTGGCCGCGCTGGGCCTTGGTGACCTGGGCGGTGGCATACCGCATGGACGGACCGACCTCGTCGACCTGCATCTCCATGACCGTGCGGTTCTCGCCCTCCTGGGTCTGCCAGGAGCGGGAGACCAGTCGGCCGGTGGCGATGACGCGGTCGCCGCGGTGCAGCGACTCCGAGACGTGCTCGGCCGCCTCGCGCCACACCGAGCAGCGCATGAACAGCGTCTCGCCGTCCTTGAACTCGTTGCTCTGCCGGTCGAACTGCCGCGGCGTGGAGGCCACGGTGAAGTTCGCGACGGCAGCACCGCTGGGGGTGAAGCGCAGCTCGGGGTCGGCGGTCAGGTTGCCGACGACGGTGATCGGAGTCTCTCCGGCCATGTCAGGTGCTCCTTGGCGTGTCGAGCGGGCGGGTGGGGGCGAGGATGCGGCGCGCGACTCAGGCGTCGCGGCGCAGCAGCTTGGTCCGCAGGACGGTCTCGTTGAGGCCGAGCTGGCGGTCCAGCTCCTGCGCGGTCGCGGGCTCCGCGGTCATGGTGACCACGGCGTAGATGCCCTCGGGCTGCTTCTTGATCTCGTAGGCCAGGCGGCGCCGGCCCATGACGTCGATCTCGTCGACGGAGCCACCGTCCTTGACGACGACGGCGAGCATCTTCTCCAGCGTGGGCTGGAGGGTGCGCTCATCGGTCTCGGGGTCGAGGATGATCATGAGTTCGTACTGACGCATGGTGAGGACCCACCTCCTTCGGTCTGTAGCGGTCACGGTCTCTCCGTGACAGGAGGGCTTCACACGTCCACCGCATCGCTGCCAGCATGCCATCATCGAGACGGCCGCCGCAGGCGTTGTCCACAGGGTCCCGGCGTGCCGGACCCCCACGGATCGCGGTGAACCCGACCACGATACCGGCCGCGGCGCGGAGGCGCCTAATCGTCAGCACGACCCGCAGGAGCCGGTGAGGTCGGCCTCATGCTCCTCTCACCTGCCCCACGACATACTGGGCGCCACCGACACCAAGGAGAGGTATGAAGATCGCCATCGCCGGCACCGGATACGTGGGGCTCTCGCTCGCCGTCGTCCTGGCCCAGCACCACGAGGTGTCCGCGCTGGACATCGACGCCGCCAAGGTCGACCTCATCAACGCGCGCCGCAGCCCGATCCACGACCCGGAGATCAGCGACTACCTCGCCACCCGGGAGCTCACCCTGCGGGCGACGACCGACCCGCAGGAGGCGTATGCCGGCGCCGCGTGGGTCGTGGTCGCGACACCGACCGACTACGACACCGAGACCAACTTCTTCGACACCCGCAGCGTGGAGTCGGTCGTGGCCGACGTCCGGCGGGTCAACCCCGACGCGGCGATCGTCATCAAGTCCACGATCCCGGTGGGCTACACCGAGCAGCTGCGCGAGGCCTACCCCGGCGCCCCGATCATCTTCAGCCCCGAGTTCCTCCGGGAGGGGCGGGCGCTGCACGACAACCTGCACCCCTCGCGCGTCATCGTCGGCGACACCGGCGAGCGCGGCCAGGAGTTCGCCGACCTGCTCCTCGAGGGCGCCGTCGACACCGACGTGCCCGTGCTGCTCACCCACTCGACCGAGGCCGAGGCGATCAAGCTCTTCGCCAACACCTACCTCGCGATGCGGGTGGCCTACTTCAACGAGCTCGACACGTATGCCGTCACCCGCGGCCTGGACACCCGACAGATCATCGAGGGCGTCGGGCTCGACCCGCGGATCGGCGCGCACTACAACAACCCGAGCTTCGGCTACGGCGGCTACTGCCTGCCCAAGGACACCCGTCAGCTGCTCGCCAACTACGGCACCGTGCCGCAGACCCTCATCACCGCGGTCGTCGACGCCAACACGACGCGGATGGACTTCATCGCCGCCGACATCCTCGACCGGCGCCCGCGCCGGGTCGGGATCTACCGGCTCATCATGAAGGCCGGGTCCGACAACTTCCGGGCCAGCAGCGTCCAGGGGGTCATGTCGAGGCTTCAGGCGAGGGGCGTGGAGATCGTCATCTACGAGCCGTCCTACGAGCGCGACACCTTCCAGGGGTGCCGGGTGCTGCGCGACCTCGACGACTTCACGCAGAGCGCAGACGTCATCATCGCCAACCGGCTCGACGACCACAGCGGGGAGTTCGGCGACAAGCTCTACACCCGCGACCTCTACGGCCGGGACTGACCTGCTGGGTCCTCGGCCCGCCGTTTGGCACCATGGGCGCTATGCCGCGCTCGGGCCACGCCTCCCTCCCCGCCCCGGCGCGGACCCGTCGGCGTGACATCGAGGGGCTGCGCGCCGTCGCGGTCCTCGCGGTCCTGCTCTACCACCTGCGGGTGCCGGGCCTCGGTGGCGGCTTCGCCGGGGTCGACGTCTTCTTCGTCATCTCCGGCTTCCTCATCACCGGGATCCTGCTGCGGGAGATCGAGCGGACGGGCCGGGTCTCCCTGCGCGACTTCTGGGCCCGGCGCGCGCGTCGGCTGCTGCCCGCCGCCCTGGTCGTCATCGCGCTCACCTTCGCGGCCGGGTGGGTCGTGCTCCCCTCCAGCAGCCGGCCGGACCTGCTGGCCGACGTGCTCGGCTCCACGCTGTATGTCGTCAACTGGGTGCTCGCCGCGCGCTCGGTCGACTACCTCGCCGAGGGTGCCGGGGTCTCCCCGCTGCAGCACTACTGGTCGCTCGCGGTGGAGGAGCAGTTCTACCTCCTCTGGCCGCTGCTCGTCGTGGTGGGCCTGGCGCTCGCGGCGCGCACCGGAGCACGGCCCCGCACCCTGCTCGCGGGGATGCTCGGGGCGATCACCGTGCTCTCCCTCCTCTGGTCGGTGACGGCCACCGCGCAGAGCCCGGCCACGGCATACTTCGTCACCCCCACCCGGCTGTGGGAGCTGGGCGCGGGGGCGCTGCTGGCCTTCGCCGCCCCCCGGTTGCGCGACCTGGGCCTCGTCGCCGCCCAGGTCGCGGCCACCCTCGGGCTGGCCCTGGTGCTCGCCACCGTGCTGCTGGTGGACGCAGGGACGCCCTGGCCGGGGACGGCGGCCCTGCTTCCGGTGCTGGGCTCGGTGCTCCTCGTCGCCGCCGGCACCTCCGGTCGCCCGACCGTCGCCGGTCGCCTGCTGTCGCTGCCGCCGATGGTCTGGCTCGGGGGGCTGTCCTACAGCATCTACCTCGTGCACTGGCCGCTGCTGGTCCTCGTCGAGGAGGCCCGCGGCGCTCTCGGCCCGGCGGGACTCGTGCTCGTCGGGGCGCTCACCGTGCTCGTCGCGTGGCTGATGCGGGTGCTCGTGGAGGACCCGGTGCGCTTCGACCGGCGGCTGTCGGCGCGGCCGGCCCGCTCGCTGCTGGCCGCGGGCACCGCGATGGCCCTGCTCTCCGGCACCGCCGGCCTGGCCTGGGCCACCCGCCCGACCCTCGAGGCCACGACGACCCTCGGGCCGGCGGCCCTCGTGGCCGACCCCGAGGCGCAGGTCTGGGAGCTCGTGGACCGTCCACGGCGGACCTACGACCGCGTCGCTCCGGTGCAGCCCGACCCCTCGCTGGCCCGGCAGGACCTGCCGGTCTACTACGCCGACGGGTGCCAGGTGCAGAACGGCGTCGCGGTCCCCGACCCCGCGTGCGTCTACGGCGACGTCGACTCGGGCACCGAGGTGGCGCTGTGGGGCGACTCCAAGCTGGGCCAGTACGCCTCCGCCTTCGACGCGATCGCGCAGGACGAGTCCTGGCGGCTGGTCTTCTACCTCAAGAGCGCGTGCTCGCCGACGGTCTCGGGCGCGGAGCACGAGGACTGCAACGCCTTCGGGCGGGAGGTGGTGCGGCAGCTCCTGGCCGACCCGCCGCACCTGGTCATCATCGGGTCCGGCGGCTTCGAGGCCCCCGAGCGCGAGGGGATGGTCGAGGGGGCGCGCACCCTCACCGACGCCGGGATCGACGTCGTCATCATCGACGACAACACCCACCCTGACCACCAGGCCTACGAGTGCGCGGCCGAGCACCCGGAGGACCTCCTCGCCTGCGAACGGCCCCCGCGGCACAACTACGGTCGCGCGCACCTGCAGCTGGTCCACGAGGCCACCGGCGCCCCGGTCATCGACCTCAACCCCTGGATCTGCCCGGAGGAGACCACCTGCCCCGCCGCGCTCGGCGGCCAGCTGGTCTACCGTCAGGGCAGCCACGTCACCGACACCTACGCCCGTTCCCTCACGCCCTTCCTCTACCGCGAGCTCAGCTCCCTCGGCCTCACCGAGGCGGGCGCGGGCGACATCGCGCTGGAGGACGTGCCGGGTCGGGCGTCCGAGCAGCAGGAGAGTCCCGGATGACCGCCGCCACCGCACCCCGGGTCGACGTCTCCGGCCGCGCCCCGGGCCGGCCGACCCTGCGCGGCGACATCGAGGGGCTGCGCGCCATCGCCGTCCTCATGGTCCTCGCCTACCACGTCGGGGTGCCCGGGTCGGGCGGCGGTTTCGCCGGGGTCGACGTCTTCTTCGTCATCTCCGGCTACCTCATCACCAGCCAGCTCGTCCGGGAGGCCCGGCGCGACGGGCGGGTGTCCTTGGCCCGCTTCTACGCCCGCCGGGCCCGCCGTCTCCTGCCGGCCGCCTCCCTGGTGCTCGTCGTGACGACCGTGGCGGGCTGGCTGCTGCTCCCCCGGGGCCGGCACGCCGACCTCGGCGCGGAGGTCATGGCCGCGACGGGGTATGTCGTCAACTGGCTCCTCGCGTGGCGGGAGGTGGACTACCTCGCCGAGGACCAGGACCCCTCGCTGGTCCAGCACTACTGGTCGCTCTCGGTCGAGGAGCAGTTCTACGTCCTCTGGCCGTTGCTCATCATCGGCGTGCTCTGGCTCGTCCGGCGCTACCGGCTGCGGCTGGTCCCGATGCTCACGCTCGTGCTCTCGACCCTCGTGCTGGCCAGCTTCGTGTGGTCGGTGACCCGGACGGCCACCTCGCCGGGCGAGGCCTACTTCGCGACCACCACCCGCGTGTGGCAGCTCGGGGTGGGGGCGCTGCTCGTGCTGCTCACCTCGCGCCTGGAGACGCTGCCGAGGGTGGCCCGCACCGTGCTGGCCGGCGCGGGGGTGGCCGGCATCGCGCTCACCGTCGTCGCGGTCGACGGGTCCACCCCGTGGCCGGGCACCGCAGCCGCCCTCCCCACGCTGGCGACCGCCGCCGTCATCGGGGCCGGGATCGCGCCCGGAGGGTCGCCGGTCGGCCGCCTGCTGGGGGTGGCTCCGCTGCGCTTCGTCGGCGCCCTGTCCTACGGCCTCTACCTCTGGCACTGGCCGATGCTGCGGCTCCTGGCCGAGCGGGTCCCCGACGCCGACCTCCTCCTCCGGCTGACCGTGGCTGCCGGGGCGGTGCTGCTGTCGTGGCTGACGCTGCACCTCGTCGAGAACCCGCTGCGCTACTCCCCGCTCATGACGCGCTCGCCCCGACCGGCCCTGCTCGGCGGCGCTGCGGCGATGGTCGTCTCGGCGGGCCTGGCCGGCGCCCTGGTGCTGAGCGCCCCGAGCCTGCAGACCGCGCAGGCCCCGACCGAGGGCGTCGGCGCCGTGACGCTCGTCACCGAGGAGAGCCGGGGTGCCGAGGAGCTGGTCATGGTCGAGGACGTCGAGGCTCTGACGCGGTGGACCGATGAGGCCGTGCCCGACCCGGCGGTGGCCGACCAGGACATCTCGCTGGCCTACCGGGCGGGGTGTCAGGTCCCCATGAGCGGCACCGAGCTGCCGCCGCAGGAAGAATGCACCTTCGGCGACCCCGAGGGCACGACCGACGTCGCCGTGGTCGGCGACTCCAAGATGGAGCAGTGGAGCTCGGCCCTGCACGCGATCGGCCTGCAGGAGGGCTGGCGGGTGAGCTTCTACACCAAGTCCGCCTGCGGCTTCGTGGGCGAGGGCCGCTCGGCGGAGTGCCACGCCTACAACGCCACCCTGGCCGACCGTCTCGGCCAGCCCGAGACCGCGCCGGACCTGGTCCTCACCTCGGTGGGCCAGGGCTACCCGGCCGATCTCGCCGGATCCATGGTCGACCTGCTCGGCCCCGTTACGGAGCAGGGCGCCGAGGTGGTGCTCCTCGCCGACACGCCATACCCCCGCCCGCAGGGGGAGCCCGAGGGGGTGAGCAGCTTCGAGTGCCTGGACCGCAACCGCGACGACATCTCCCCCTGCTGGAGCGCGGCAGACCCGGCCTCCGGCACCGCGGTGCTCACCGAGGTGGCGCAGCGCCTGGACGCGCCGCTGGTCGAGCTCTTGCCCTGGATCTGCCCGACCCCGGACGCGCTGGGTGGGTGCGCCCCGGTCATCGGCGGGGTTGTCGTCAACCGGCAGGGCAGCCACCTGTCCGCGACCTATGTCCGCAGCCTCACCCCGGTGCTGCACCACGAGCTGGCCCGCCTGGGCGTGGTCGACACCCCGCTGGAGGACATCGACTGGACCCTCCCGGAGGACCCGGCGCCCTGATCCGACCTCAGGTCGTCCCGCACCAGGCGGAGCAGGGCACGACCCGGGGCGCCCAGGTGCCAGGATCGGCGGACCGGGAGACGTGCGTCTCGGGGTAGAGCCGCGGCGCCGGGTGCTCGCCGTGCAGCAGCCCCGGCGGCCGACCGGCCATGAGGTCGAGCTCGAGCCGGCTCTGCGCCAGCTCCCAGCCGAGCCCCATCGCCTCGTCGTGGTCGTCGCGGTAGCGCTGCCGACCGCCGGGCGTGCGGGTGACCTCGCCCAGCACGACGCCCCCGTCGGTGTCGAAGAGGTCGACCCGGCAGAACGCCAGGCCCAGCGCCAGCGACACGTGCCGGGCCACCTCGACGAGGTCGGTCAGCGTGTCGGACACGGGGATGTCCGGTCCGGGCGCCTGCCCGAGACCGACCGGGCCGAGGTCGCTGCCGTCGGCGCGCAGGTAGCGGTAGGTCGCCGCCTTGAGGTCGCCGTGCCGCGCCATCCGCCGCAGCATCACCTGCTGCACCTGGCCATACGTCACGTAGATCTTGATGTCGTCCGGGATCGGCCCGCCGCCGGGCTGGCGCAGCGCCTCCTCGGCGAAGAAGGGGCCGCTGATCCGCGCGGCCGCGGCACGGCTGACGAAGTGCTCGCGCACCTCCTCCTCGGTGAGCCGCCGGGTGCCGTCCAAGAGCTCGAAGCCCTCCCCGGCCCGGCGCAGGGGCAGCACGCCGTGACTGCCCGCCCCGCCGTCCGACTTGAGCACAAACGCCTCCGGCAGCCCCGACAGGTCCAGCTGCGTCGGGTCCTCCCAGACCGCGAGGACGGTGGGCACGCGGATGCCGTGGCTGGCGGCGAACTCGTAGTTGCGCAGCTTGAACGGCACGTGCCGCAGCGGGTGCCGGCGCTGCGGGTCGAGCTCGCGCAGCTGCACCGTGATCCGCCGCAACGCGACGAGGTCGCGCGCGAAGGAGGGGCGGGCGGAGAACTCGCTGGGGTCCACCAACTGCTCCGCGCGGGCCCGCTCCTCGGCCAGGTCGCGCTCGGCCTGCGCCTGCTCGCGGCGCAGGTCGCGGATCTGGCGGGCACGGCGCCGCAGCTCCTCGTCCCGTCGGGCCAGGGGCGGGATCCGGCCGATCACCTGCTGTCGAAGGGTCATCGTGTCTCCTCGGTGGTGGAGCGGCGGGCGAGATCGGTATGCCGTGGCCGCGAGCGCCAGGTCCAGCCCGGTGGCGGGGCACCCCAGAGCCGCCGGGTCTCATGCGTGGTGCCGGTGTCGTGAGTGAGGCTGTCGTCCGGCCCGGCCGCCCGCTCGGCGAGCAGGACCAGTCCGCCCTGCTCGACCCGCACGGAACGCACCCCTGCCGGGGCGCTGCCGAGCAGGGCGTCGGGGGTCCAGCCGGGTCCGCGCGGGTCGGGGAGCGCGGGGGCCAACCAGGAGCGCAGGTCGCCCGCCGTGAGGCCGTCGTGCTCGACGACGAGGGCGTCGGCGCGGGTGCCGTCCCCCGCGCTGCGCAGCGGCAGGCGCACCGGTGAGTCGGCGGGCTCCTCGTCGTCCCCCGGCGCCGCACCGGGCGCCCCCGGGTCGGACAGGTGCGGCCGCAGATGGTCGACGAAGCCCTGGTGGCCGTAGCGCTCGCGGACGAGGGCGAGCGTGCGCTCGACCCGTTCCCGGTAGACGACCGGGTCGGCGGCATAGCGCGCCACGAGGTCCTGCGCCCGGCCCGGCTCGGCGTAGTCGAGGAGGTCGCCGAAGGTGGGGCGATGCTTGGGGTGGGCGATGGTCAGCACCCCGCTGGCCGCGGCCTCCAGCAGGGTCCGGCCGAAGGCCTCGTGCGCGTCCGGGTTGTCGAGGTAGAGGTAGACGTCCAGGTCGGCGAGGAAGGGGCGCACGTCGTCCTGCGTGGCGGGCAGGACCCTCCAGCCGGCCGGCAGCGGCGGCGGAGGGTCCCCGGCGGTGGCGCGCAGCCGCTCCACCGTCTGCTCGCCGCCGAGCATCCGCACCTCGACACCGTCGCCGAAGCGGTAGCCCGTCTCCAGCTCGCCCCACGTGGTCGGGAACTTGATCCGGTCGTCACGGGAGTGCCGACCCACGACGAGCGTCCCGCCCGCCCCGGGTGCGCGGTCGGTCGGTCGCACCGCCCAGGCGTCGGCGTCGATGAGACCGGGGTTGTCCCAGGAGGTGAGCGGCACGTCGGGGTCCTGCTCGAGCAGGACCCGGCGGATCGTCGGGCTCTGCGGGACCCACGTCACCGGCGCCCCGAAGAGCTCGCGGGCGCGCTCGGTGACGTCGCTCACGACATACCTCTGGTCGCTGCCGTCCGGCTCCAGCGGACCCTGGTTGGCCATGACGAGCACCTGGCGGACCCGCGCGACCCGGGCCAGGCGGGGCGGGTACTGCAGGATCGGTGGGTAGCGCACGAGGAGGACGTCGATGTCGACGTCGTCGTCGGGCTGGACCCAGGTCACGGCGCCGGAGCGCACGAGATCGGTGAACTGGCCGGCGAGCGGCTGGTCCTGGGCGGACATGAAGCGCAGCGCCTCGAGGTGCATCACCCCGACCCGGAGGCCGGCCTCGGTCGCGGCCCGGATCTCCTCCATCATCGAACGCTGGGGGCCGCCGAACTTGCGCCAGTCGCCCGCGACGACGAGGTCGAACCGGTCGGGTCGGGCGTCGAGCAGCGGGTGCGTCGGCCGGCTCCACCGCCGCGGCTCGGGGAGGCGTCGGGGCGCTTCGGGGTCGAGGTATGCCGTCTCCTCGCCCGCGCGGACGCCCTCGTGCCAGGGGGTGTAGAGCGCCTTGTACTGCTGCCGCGCCGGGTGCCGGTACCCGTTCGCGAACTCCTCGGAGGACAGGGTCGCCGCCCCGCCGCGCAGGATCGTCGTCGTCTCCTCGATGTCGCGCACGACCGGGCCGAAGGCGGCCTCCAGCCGGCGGGTGAACTCGGTGTCCGCGCCCTTGCGGGTGGGGTCGAAGAAGCCGATCCGGTTCATCACCGGCTGCCTGCGGAAGAGCACGGTGGCGGCGGAGGCGAAGCGTGGGAGGTAGCCCGGTCGGGTGAGGACGAGGTCGGGGCTGACCCGCACCCCCTGGGCGCGGGTCGCCATCAGCGTCGGGTCGGCGAGCAGCGGGCGCAGGCAGGTCTCCAGGGTCTGCGGGTGCCACCAGTCGTCGGAGTCCACCACGACGACGTAGTCGCCGCGAGCCAGCCGCAGCGCCGTGTTGCGGGCGCGGTAGGTCCCGCCGTTGACCGCCTTGCGGATCACCCGCACCCGCGGGTCGAGGGCGTGCGCCTCGGCCAGCAGGGCCTCGGTCTCCTCCTGGGCCGAGGCGTCGTCGACCACGAGGAGCTCCAGATCGGTCCAGGTCTGGGCGAGCACCGACCGGACAGCGGTGAGCAGCGGTGGGCCCGGGCGGTAGCTGCTCATGAGCACGGTGACCAGCCCCGAGCCCTTCACCGGCTCGACGGCCCGCGTGCTCAGGGTGTCGAGGTGGGGGGCCGCGCCGTCCTCGGGCTCGCGGAAGGCGGCCAGGCGCCCGCTGCCCAGGGCGGCGGAGAAGGCGGCGGCCCACTCGCCACCCTGGCCCGCGGTCCCGCCGTCGGCGGCGAGCCGCGGGTGCAGCGCGTCGGCGCGCACTGAGGAGGCCACGCCCGGTCGCACGCGGCGGTCCGCGACGAGGTCGACCGCGCCCCGGGGTCGCCGCCGAGCACCCGCAGCTGGGCCAGCATCTCCACGTGCTCGCGGCGCAGGGCGCCCCAGTGGGGTGAGGCCGCCAGCTGCTCGAGCAGGCCGCGCGCGACGGCGATGTCCTCGGGGTCGCCCGTCTGGACGGCCAGCACCCGTGCGTGGTCGGCGACACCGACCGGGTCGGCACCCTCGGGGATCCCGGCCCCCACCGGCCGGGCAGCCCACCGGGCGAGGTCGAGGGGGGTGTGCCCGCCCCACGCGGCCTGCGCCAGGACCTCGCGGGCGTGGACGGAGCGCGTGCGCAGGGCGGTCGCGACCAGGGCCCGCGAGCGGCGCGCCGCGATGCGGGCGTGGTCGGCGGCGACCCCCTGGGTGGTCGAGCGGTGACCGGCGTTCACCGCACGTCGTGGTCGGCCCGCACGTCCAGCCGGGCCAGCGCGTCGTCGAGGGCCACCTGCATCCGGTCCAGGCGGCCGGTGTACTGCGCCTGCAGCAGCTGCACGGCACCGAGCAGGTCGGCCTGGGAGGCCGCCGGGGCAGCCGTCGTCGGGGCCGGCTCGGCGCTCGCGGGGCCCGCCGAGCGGCGGATCTCGTCGCGCACGAAGTTGCGCAGGCTGCGGACCCGTCGCCAGGAGTCGAGCTGCACGGCCAGGACGAGCACCCCCAGCAGGCCACCGGCCGCGGCCGCGAGCACCGGCTGGTCCAGGGCCACCCCCAGCACCAGGAGAAGGGCCAGCACGAGGCCGGCCGCACTTCCGAGGAGGGGGACGAGGCGAACGGGCACGCGGCAGACCTTCCTGAACGGGATGGGGTGTCGGTGTTCCGGCACCGGGCCAGACGGTGTTCACTGTACCCGGGGTCGGCCGCCCCGGTCCGGCACGACCCACCCGAGACCCAGCCGGGGCACGAGGCAGACGTGAGGAGCTCATGACCAGCGACGCGGCCACCTCCTGGCTCACCTGGCAGCTGCGCCACGGCCCCGGAGCACGCGATCCGGTGCCGCTCTTCCACCAGGCCCTGCGCAGCCGCTCACCCGCCGCGCTCGAGGCCCTGGTGGACCTCGCCACGTGCGGCAGCCACGACGCCGCCAGCCTGCTGCAGACCGTGCTCGCCGACGGCCCTCCGCGCGCCAGCCTCCAGCCACGTCGGCGGCGCGCCCTGGCCGGCGTCGCCTTCGTCTGGGCGGGGATGCTCCGGTCGCCCGAGCAGCTGCGCGCCGCGGCCCTGGTCTTCGAGGCGTTGTGGCCCGGGGACGGGCTGTCCTGGCTCGGCCCGCAGCTGCGGATGACGAGCCTGCAGACCCTCTACCTCGCCGGGAGGTACGACCAACTCTCGACCCTGCTCAGCGGCCTGGAGGGGCTGCACCCCGACGCCGCGCACTACCTCCGCGTGGACCTCGCCAACCCGCACGGGCCCAGCTCCCTGGCGCTCGAGGAGGCGGCCTGGGAGCAGCTGCTCAGCGCGCGCTTCGTCGAGCGCGACCTGGCCCCGCTGCAGCTGCGCGACGCCGACTCCGGAGCCGGCACGGACGGGCCGAGCGCCTTCGACCGGCTCGCGGCAGCCGGCAGCGTCGCCGGGTCGGCGCCCGGTGGCGACCTCGTCACCGTCATCATGCCGAGTTGGTGCCCCGACGAGGGGCTGCTCACCGCGGTGCGCTCGATCACCGAGCAGACCTATCCGGACCTGGAGATCGTCGTGGTCGACGACTGCTCCGGCCCGGGCTACGCGGACGTCTACGCCCAGGTCGCCGCGCTCGACCCCCGGGTCAGGGTGCTGCCGATGGAGCGCAACGGCGGGTCATACCTCGGGCGGGCCGCCGCGATCGAGACCTCCCGGGGCAGCCTCATCACCTTCCAGGACGCCGACGACTGGTCGCACCCGAGCCGGATCGAGCACCAGGTGAGGGCGCTGGAGCAGGCCGGTCCCGAGGCGCCGATGACCCGCAGCCGGGCGGTCCGCGCGAAGGACGACCTCACCCACCAGTGGCTCGGCTACCGCGCCGTGCGCGAGAACGCCTCCTCCCTGCTGCTGCGCCGCAGCGTGCTGGACCGGACCGGGGGCTTCCTACCGGTGCGCAAGGGGGCTGACTCCGAGTTCGCCGAGCGGGTGTCCCGGCTGCACGGGGCGGATCGTCGACGTGGAGATCCCCCTGGCGGTCACCCGTCTGCGGGCCGGCTCCCTCTCCCGCGGCGACTTCACCTTCTCCTGGGCCGCCCCCGAGCGACGCGCCTTCCGCGCCAGCTTCATGGCGTGGCACCGTCGGCTCAGCCGGCGGCGCAAGGCGGAGGGTGAGGTCACGATCGACGACGCCACCCTCGCGGGCCTGCCCTTCCCGGTGCCGCGCAGCTGGACGCGTGGCCTGCCCGTGGAGAGGCAGCTGCCGGCGCGGCTGGACACCGCCTACCTCGGCTCCTTCACCTCACCGCCGAGCCGGGCGACCGCGTGGTTGTCCGCCGAGCTGCGCGGTTCCGCCGACGCCGAGCAGGCCGGGTTGTGGCACCAGGAGGGGCACGCCGCCACGGACCTGCGCCGGGCCGAGCTCGACCGCAGCCTCGACGACCCGCTCCTCGACCACCGGCTGTGGTTGCTCTCCCGGATGGACGCGCAGTCCGTGGGGCGGCTGGTCGTGCTCGACCTCTCGGTGCTGGCCCTCCTGGGCGGCCAGGAGGTGCGGGTGCGGGCCGAGGAGGTCGAGGTCTGGCTGAGCACCGAGACGGTCCGCCCCGGACCCTCCGGGCTGCCCGAGGACGTCCTCGGCGCTTCCGACCTGGTGCGCTCCTGGTGGGGGGTGCGACCCCGCTGGGTCATCGCGCCGTGGCTGGAGGAGTCGGAGGCGCAGGAGCTGCGTCTTGCGCTGCCCGGCCTCGACCTCACCGTGGATGGGGCTGATGATCTGCGCGCCCGCGGGGCCGTCGATCTCGGCGTGCGCGAGGCCAGCGATGCCCGCTGAGGACCCGTCCGGGGTCGTCGAGCAGGGGGAGCCCACCAGCGTCCTCGTCGTCCTCACCGGCACCCCCGACCCCCGCGGCGAACGGGTCGTGCAGGCGCTGACGCCCCTGGTGCCGACCGTGCGCGTGGTGCAGACCGGGCCCGGAGCGGCCACGGTCGAGGGGCGGCTGGTGCTGCGCGCCGGGCACGGTCGGCCCCGCTGGCAGCAGGTCGCCTTCAAGGTCGCCGAGCACACGGCGCCGCCGGCCCTGCGGGCCGCGCTCGCGGTCTGGCGTGACCCCCGGCTGAGGCCGGCCCTGCGTGAGGTCGACCTCGTCATCGCCCTGGGCCCGGGCGCCGACGCGGTCGCCGAGGTCACCCATCAGGTCGTTCCGGCGACCCGGGTGGTCACCGGTCACGATGCCGCGTGTCAGGTCGGCGAGCGGCTCGCCCTGCAGCTCCTGCCCCAGGGCCACCCCCGCCCCCGGACCGAGCTCCCGCAGGAGGAGCTGGACCTGCTGGCCCACGCGGTCTGGGTGCTCGCGGACCGAGACCCCAGCGCCGAGGTGCGTGAGCGCGCCCGGCTCCTGCCGTGGCTGACGCTGGACCGCGATCAACGAGCCCACCTCGTGGGAGCGCTCGGTCCGCTGCTGGGGGCCGACGACGTCGTGGTCCGTGGCTGGTCGCTGCTCCTGACCGACAGCAGTCACCGGGCGACGCCTGACAAGATCGCGCAGGCCGCGGCCGACCTGCTCGCGGCCGCGGACACCGTGCTCGACACCCCGTCGACCGGCACCCGCACCGATGACGAGGGAGGAGCCGCGGACGACGGTGACGGTGACGGTGACCGCGGCGACAGTCGCGACCTGACCGAGGTCGACACCGTGACCGCCGCCCGCTGGGCCGCGCTCGCCCTGCGCCTGTGGCAGGCCTGCGACGAGGAGTCGGGGCCCGCCCTCGACCTGCTCCGCCGCAGCCGGACCGGGCTCGTCCTCACCGTCCCGGTGCCCTCGCCCCCCGCCGCGCAGCCGGTCACCGGGCCCACTGCCGTGGGCGCCGGCGGGGAAACCCCACGCGCCGTCACCACGGTCGACGACGCCGCTGCGGCCCCCACCGCTGCCGACAGCGGCCATCATCGGGTCCTCCTGCTGCCGGCCGGAGGGTCAGGCCCGGCTCTGCGCACCGCGCTGCGCGTCTCCCCGGTCGTCGACGTCCTCGCCCTGTCCGGCCCGGACGTGCCGTCCTCGTTGCGCGGGCCCACCGTCCCCGACCAGCTCGTGGAGGCCCGGCTGCGCGCCGGTCTCGGGCTGCCCGTCCACGCCTACCGCACCCTCGTCGCGACGCTCCGCGAGCGCCGGCCCGACGTGGTCGTGGTGGACGGTGCGGACCAGCGGGCGGTCCTGGCCTCGCTCACCCTGCCTGCGCAGGCCCGCCTCGTCGTCCTGCTGCGCCCGGAGGACCTCGACGGGCCCTGGCTCCCCCTCGTCGACCTCGCCCGGGTGGACCGTCTCCTCGTCCCCGACGAGTCCTCCCGCGAGCGGGTCCTCGGCCAGGTCAGCGGCCCGCCTGAGCGGGTCGAGGTCCTCACCGGGCTGGCGGAGCTGCGCCACCCCGACCCGGCCGACGAGGCCGCCAGCCTGCTCCGGGAGGTCGTGCTCGGCGACATCGGGCGCCTCGCGGACCACACCGCGGCGGGAGAGCACGACGCCGCGATGCGCCTCGTCACCGACCTGCTCGCCCGCCCCGCGCACAAGGTCGGGGCCGCGGCCCTGCAGCAGGGTGCTCTGGCCACGACCAAGGCCGGGGAGCCGACCGCGCGCCTGGCCCTCCTGCGCCGGTGGGCCGAGCTCGACGACCGACCGCTCGTCGCCGCCCTGGTGCGCGAGCAGGAGGGCCGCCTGCGGGAGTTCGGCCCCGGCTGGCTCCCGGGAGACCTGCCCGCGACCGGGATCGACCCGGTCCCCGGCCGGGTGCTCCACCTGCTCAAGGCCTCGCTCCCGCACCGCACGAGCGGGTATGCCGTGCGCTCCTTCTACCTCCTGCGCGAACGGGCCCGCGCCGGTGAGGACGTCCTCGCGGCGACCGCGCTCGACTTCCCCGGAGAGCCCGTGGCCCCGGTCGAGGACGTCGGTGGCGTCCCCCACCTGCGGCTCACCCGCGAGGACGTCCCCGAGCGGGAGCCGCCCGACACCCACCTCGACGCCTTCGCCCGGCGCCTGCTCGAGGTCGTCCGCGAGCACCGCCCAGCGGTCCTGCACGCGCACTCGGGGCACCGCGGCTACGAGCTCGCCCTCGTCGCGCTGGCGGTCGGGCGCGCCACCGGCATCCCGGTGGTCTACGAGGTCCGCGGGCTCTTCGAGGGCGTGTGGACCTCGGAGGTGGAGCGGGCCACCCGCAGCGAGCTCTACCGGCTGCGCCGCGAGCTGGAGACGCGGTGCCTGGTGCAGGCCGACGCGGTGGTCACGCTGAGCGAGTCGATGCGCGAGGACATCGTGGGCCGCCCGCCGACCCGCGAGGGGTTGCGTCCCGACCCCGAGCGCGTCGTGGTCGTGCCCAACGGCGTCGACGCCGCCGCGATCGACCCCCGCCCGCCCCGGCAGGACCTCCGCGACCGACTGGGCCTCGTCGAGGCGCACGTGGTCGGCTACGTCAGCAACCTGGACCACCCGCGGGAGGGCCAGGAGGTCCTCGTGGAGGCCGTGGCGCTGCTGCGCGGGCGGGGTGTGCCGGTGAGCGCCCTGCTCGTCGGCGGCGGTCAGCGCCAGCAGGCCCTGGAGCGGCTGGCCGCCGAGCGCGGTGTCGCCGAGCACGTGGTGCTCACCGGCCAGGTGCCGCACGAGGAGGTCGGTGACTACTACGCGCTCCTCGACGTCTTCGTCGTGCCGCGCATCGATGAGCGGGCGGCCCGGCTGGTGACACCGCTCAAGCCCTACGAGGCCATGTCGATGGGGCGTGCCGGTGGTCGTCTCCGCACTGCCCGCCCTGCTGGAGATCGTCGGCGAGGGCGAGCGCGGGGCGACCTTCCCCGCGGGCGACGCGGCCGCGCTGGCCGACGTCCTGGAGGAGCTGCTGGCCGACCCGGCGCGACGCGCGTCGATGGCGCAGGAGGCACGCGCCTGGGTCCGGGAGCACCGCACCTGGGGCCGCGATCGCCCGACGCTACGACCGGGTCTACGAGATCGCGACGTCGACGTCGCCGTCGGGGTCAGCGGGGCGCGTCGGCGAGCCGCTGCATGGCGGCGACGAAGGCCTGTGAGTGGACCGACCAGTCCAGCTCGCGCGCGGCCAGCGCGTGCCCCTGGCGTCCCAGGGCGGCCGCGGCAGCAGGGTCCTCGACCCACGACAGGAGCGTCGCCACGGTCTGCTCGACGTCGTGGAAGTCCACGACCACGCCGGCCCCGCTGCGCTCCACGAGGTCGACGGCCCGGGGCAGCGGCGTGGTGATGACCGGTATGCCGTGGGCGAGGTACTCCACGACCTTGGTCGGCATGCTGGGCCGGAAGTTGGCGACGTCGTGCAGCAGTGACAGCCCGGCCAGCGCGCCGTCCAGCCGCCCCAGCGCCTCATCGGCCGGTCGGAAGCCGAGCCACTCCAGGTGGCCGGCACGGTGTGCGGTCTCGAGCTGGGCGATGACGCTCGCCCCGTGCGCCGGGCCCATGACCTCCAGCACGGCCCGACCCCCGGAGCGCGCCTGCAGCTGCTCCCCGACCGCGACCAGCTCGGCGACGCCCCGCTCGCGGGCGAGACTGCCGAGGTAGACCACCCGGAGCCGGCCCTGCTCGTCCGGGGTGCCCGCCGGGGGCGGGTCCGGCGGCACCGGGGTGGTGTTGGGGACGACGAGGTGCTCCTGGGCGAACCGGTCGGCGTAGTCGTCGTCGGCCAGGATGAGCACCATCCGGCGCTCGGCGCTGCGCTCCAGCGCGGAGGCGACCGTGGCGAGCGGCCCGCGCAGACGGTCCGGCACCCAGGACCGCAGGGCGACCACGGCCCGGGTGTCCTCGTGCACGTCCCAGACCGTGACCGGCAGCGAGATCCCGAGGGTGGCCGGGATGAGCTCGGGGTCGTGCAGCAGGACGACGTCGTGCCGGGGCCCTCGCTCGCGCAGCACCCGACGGGCGTCGCGCTGGGCCAGGACCCGGCGCCTCCCGGTGGACCGGGTGAGGTCGACGGCGGTGAGCCCGGGCACCGTGGTCGGCGGGGCGACGCCGTGACCGCTGAAGGGCGCGGCGAAGGTGACCTGCCACCCGGCGGCGAGCAGACTGGCGATCTGACGGTGCCGGATCCGCGCGTCCTCCGGGTGGTGGACGACGGTGACGACGAGGATCCGGCGCGGGGTCACCAGTTGCCCTCCGGCTCCCACCGGCGCAGCAGCTCGCGGGCCGCCTCCGGGCCCTGCTCGCTCATCACCCGCTCGATCTCCTCGTAGCGTTCCTTCCACACCTGACGGTGCCGACCGTACTTGCGGCCGTAGAGCCCGTTGATGACCGAGGGCCGCCCGTCGCCGAGCAACCGGCCGTCGTCCATCCACAGCACCCGGGTGCACAGCTGGTTGATGCGCTTGCGGCTGTGGGCCACGAGGAAGACGGTGCCGGCCTGCTCGCGGATCTGCTCGATCCGCTCCGTCGCCCGCTCCCGGAAGTGCTCGTCACCGGTCGCGAGCGCCTCGTCGACGATGAGGATGTCCGGCACCCGGGCCGTCGAGATCGCGAACCGCAGCCGGGCCGCCATACCGCTGGAGTAGCTGTTCATCGGCAGGTCGATGAAGTCGCCGATGTCGGCGAACTCGATGATCTCGTCCATCTTGGCGCGCACCTCGGCGGGGGTGAGCCCGAGCGCCTGCGCCCCGATCCAGATGTTGTCGCGGCCGCTGAGCTTGCGCTGGAGCACGGCGTTGACCCCGAGCAGCGCCGCCTTGCCCCCGAGCCAGATGGTGCCGTTGGTCGGCGGCACCAGCCCCGCGACCGAGCGCAGCAGCGTCGACTTGCCCGAGCCGTTGCGGCCGATGATGCCGATCGACTCCCCGCGGTAGGCGACGAAGGAGACGTCCTTGACGGCGTGCACCTCCTGGACCCCCAGCCCCTGGGTGCCCCGGCTGAGCAGGCGCCGGACGGCGCCCTCCTCCTCGGTCTCCTCCGGCTTCTTAGGACTGCCGTAGATGCGGTAGCTGATGTCGACGTGCGAGACGACGACCGAGGGGATCCGGCCGTCCGCGTTCGGGACTCCCGGTCCGGTGACCGGAGCTCCCCGCTCAGGCGCGGCCATACGTGCCCTCCCCCCGCCAGAAGACGATGAACCCCGTCACGAAGAGCACGACGGCCCACGCGCTCGCGACCGCCCAGGTCTGCCACTGCAGCGCGAAGCCCTGCAGCAGCGTCTCCCGGACGAGCGTGAGGCTGACCGCCACGGGTTGGTACTCCAGCACCAGGCCCACCCAGCGCGGCGCCTGCTCGAGGTTGGCGAAGCGGACGTCGATCGCGAAGAAGACGCCCGAGACGTAGCGCAGCAGCCGGGTGATGAGCGGGACGATGTTGTTGAGGTCGCGCACGGCGTGCACCGCGCGCGCGACGAGCATGGAGATCCCCAGCCCCATGACGACGACGACGAGCAGCGCCACGGGGAAGAGCAGCCACTCCCAGGTGACCGGCTCCCCGGTGATGAGGGCGATGACGATGAGCACGAGGAAGGCGGGGATGTTGTTGACGAACTCGGAGATGACCACGACCACGGGCAGCAGTACCCGGGGGAAGGCCAACGAGCGCATCATCCCGACCTTGCCCATGAGGGCGCGCGCCCCCGAGGTGAGCGTCGCGGAGATGAAGGAGAAGGTGAAGAGCCCGACGGTGAGGAAGGCGACGAAGTTGTCGACGTCGCGGTCCAGGCCGAGCAGGACACCGAAGATGAGGTAGTAGGCGACGCCGAGCAGGATCGGGTTGATGACCGACCAGAGGATCCCGAGGTAGTTGTCGCGGTGCTGGCTGACGACCTCGCCCTTGGCGAGCGACCACATGAGGTGGCGGTAGCGCCAGATCTCACGCAGGTATGCCGGGAGGCTGGGTCGCGTCGCGACCTGCGTCATGCCGTACTGACGAGCGAGCTCCTGCGCCTGGGCGTGGGAGAGGGCCGTGGGCTGGTGGTGCGGCTCAGGCCCGAGGTCGGCGCTCACAGCCGGACGACCTTCTCCCCTCCGGTCGCCGTCCCGCGCGTGTCGAAGAAGGCCTGCGAGGCCTCGGCCAGCGCGTCCACGTCGTAGCCGCGGTGGTTCTGCACCAGGATCGTCAGGTCGGCCTCGCCGGCCGCCGCGGCGGCGTCGTCCACCCGCTGGGCCTCTGGCACCGCGCGCCACTCCTGCACGTGCGGGTCGTGGAAGCGCACCTGGGCGCCCTTGGCGGCCAGCTGACGCGCCAGCGGCACGGCCGGGCTCTCGCGCTGGTCGGCGATGTTGGGCTTGTAGGTCACGCCGAGCAGCAGCACGGTCGAGCCCTGCAGCGGCTTGCCCTCGGTGTTGAGGATGTCCTGCGCGCGCGAGACGACGTAGGCCGGCATACCGGCGTTGATCTCCTGGGCGAGCTCCACGAAGCGGAACGGGTAGCCCAGCCGCGCCCGCACGTTGTGCGAGAGGTAGTTGGGGTCGATCGGGATGCAGTGACCGCCGACGCCGGGGCCGGGGTAGAACGCCTGGAAGCCGAACGGCTTGGAGCTGGCGGCGTGGATGACGTCCCACAGGTCGATGCCCAGCTCGTGGCAGAAGCGCGTCATCTCGTTGACGAGCGCGATGTTGATGTGCCGGTAGGTGTTCTCCAGCAGCTTGGCCGTCTCGGCCTCCCGCGTGCCCTTGGTGCGCACCACGGTGTCGACGAAGGTGCCGTAGAAGGCGGCGGCCGCGTCGCTGCACGCGGGGGTGTGCCCGCCGACGACCTTCGGCGTGTTCTTGGCGCCGAAGGTCTCGTTGCCCGGGTCGATCCGCTCCGGGGAGAAGGCCAGGTGGAAGTCCTCACCGGCGACGAGACCGCCGGCCTCCAGGGCCGGGCGCACGACCTCGTCGGTCGTGCCGGGGTAGGTCGTGGACTCCAGGATGACGAGCATCCCCGGGCGCAGGTTGCGGGCCACCGCCGCGACGGCCGACTCCACGGCGCGCAGGTCCGGTCCGCCGTCGGCGGACAGCGGGGTCGGCACGCAGATCACCGCGGTCGCGGCCTCCGCGATGCGGGACTCGTCGGTCGTCGCCTCGAAGCCGCCCTCGCGCATCTGCGCGACATCGTCCCCGCTGAGGTCGTCGACGTGCGAGCGACCCGCGTTGAGGTCGTCCACGACACCTTGGTGGATGTCGAACCCGAGGACACGCATCCCCGCTCTGGTCGCCTCCTGCGCCAGGGGGAGACCTACATAACCCAGGCCGATGATGACAGCGTCGACAGCCACGGTGGCCAGACTCCTTCGCGACAAGAGGGGTGGGACGGGACGCCCACGGGCGCCTCACGAGCATAACGCGCTGTGCCATGATCGCCGGTATGTCGTCGGTGCTCCTGCTGTCCAGCAACGGCGCGGGGATGGGCCACCTGACGCGACTGCTCGCCTATGCCCGCCGGATGCCTCCGGACGTGCGGCGACACGTGGTCTCCCTGTCGCAGGCCGTTCCCGTCGTCGAGGCCGAGGGCCTGCCGTGGGAGTACCTCGCCTCGCAGGGCGCCTCCGGGCTGCGCCCGGCCGCCTGGCGCCGCCTCTTCGCCGAGCAGGTCGCCGAGATCCTGGACCGCGTCGACCCCGACGTGCTCGTCTTCGACGGCACCCACCCCTACTCCGGCCTCGACGAGGCCCTGGCGAGCCACCCCCGCACCCGCGCGGTCTGGTCGCGGCGCGGGATGTGGCGGGCCGGGCGCAACACCGACCAGCTCGCCAAGGCGGCGTGGTTCGACGCCGTCGTCGAGCCCGGCGACCTCTCGGCGGCCGCCGACCACGGCGCGACCGCGGGGGTCCCGGACGGTGAGGTGCTGCGGGTGCCGCCGGTCACCCTGCTCGACGCCGGGCAGGCGGTCGACCGGGCCACGGCCCGGGCCGCTCTCGGGCTCCCCGCCGAGGGCCCGCTCGCCCTCGTCTCCCTCGGGGCCGGCAACATCAACGACACCGACGACGAGGTCGGTGCCGCCGCGGCGGCCCTGACCGAGCGGGGGGTCGGGGTCTGCGTGACCGCCCCTGCGATCGCCGAGCGGGCGTATGCCGGTGACGTCCACCTCGTGCGCCACTTCCCGCTGTCCGAGCACTACCGCGCCTTCGACCTCGTCGTCGCGGCCGCCGGCTACAACTCCTTCCACGAGTCGCTGCGCCTGGGCGTCCCGACCCTGCTCGTGCCCAACCGGCATACCTCGTTGGACGACCAGGAGGCCCGGGCCGCGGAGGCCGCACGGCGGGGCTGGGCGCTCAGCGCGCCCACGCTCACCGGCGGCGCGGCCGGGCCGCTCGTCGAGGAGCTGCTGGCGCGGGGCGGGGAGCTCGCGGCCGCGGCGCGGGCGGCCGACCCCGGCAACGGCGCCCAGCAGGCCGCCGACCACATCCTCGCCGTGGGGGGTGCGGCATGACCCCCAGCCCGGAGCAGCGGCGCCGCCAGCAGACGGTCGCCCGGTGGGTCAAGCGGGCCCCGGGCTACCGGCTGGCGCTGGAGGAGGTGCTGCCGCGGGTGCGGCGCAACGCGACCCTCTCCGACTTCGCCTGGCGGGTCTTCGCCCCCCGTCACGGCGCCGGCCAGGTCGACGTCCCGCTGCGCTCCGGCCGGGCGGTCACCGGGCCCGACGTCTCCCGGCTACCGGTCGTGGGGGTCCTCGCGACCGGGCTCGACCAGGCCGCGGCCGAGCGTCTCGTCGAGGACGTGTGCGTGCTGCAGGCGGACCTGCGCTCCTTCCGCCCGCTCTTCGTCCTGGACCGCCCGGTCTTCGCCGTCACCCGGCGCCACGACGTCGCCCTCGAGCTGCTGGTGCCGGAGACGGTCGTCGCGCGGGGCACCCACGGCGACCCCGGCGGCTGGGACGACTACGTCGCACGCCGGGTCGCCGGCCTCATCGACCACTACCAGCTGTGGCACCTCCTGCGCGCCGGCCCCGACGGGCTCGACGCCGCCGACGTGCGGCTCCTGCGCGCGGTGGGCGAGCGGCTCCCGGAGGAGCTGGACGTCCGCCCGGCCGAGCCCGTCCCGACCCTCCCCCCCGATCTCCCCGCGAAGGACCGCCCGTGAGCCCCCGCCCCCTCGTCGTCCACGTCACCGGCGCCCGCCCCAACTTCCCCAAGGCCGCGCCGGTGATCGAGGCCCTGCGCGAGCACGAGGTGGAGCAGCTGCTCGTCCACACCGGGCAGCACTACGACGACCGCATGAGCCAGGTCTTCTTCACCGAGCTCGGGCTGCCCCGCCCCGACGTCGACCTCGGCATCGGGTCCGGCACGCACGCCACCCAGACGGCGGCCGCCATGATCGGCCTGGAGGAGGTCCTCACGCAGCGGCGCCCTGCCCTCGTCGTGGTCTACGGCGACGTCAACTCCACCGTCGCCGCCACCCTGGTCGCGAGCAAGCTGCACCTCCCGGTCGCCCACGTCGAGGCCGGGCTCCGCTCCTTCGACCGGAGCATGCCGGAGGAGATCAACCGGATGGTCACCGACCGCATCAGCGACGTGCTGCTGGCGACGTGCGCCGACGCGGTGGACAACCTGCTCGCCGAGGGTGTCGACCCGGCCGCCGTCCACCTCGTGGGCAACCCGATGATCGACACCCTGCTGCGCCACCGCACCCGCCTGGACCAGGGACGGGCGCGGTCCGAGGCCGGGCTGGGGGACGACGACCCCTACGTCCTGGCGACCCTGCACCGCCCCGGCAACGTCGACGACCGGGAGCACGCGCGCAGCGCGGTGGCCACGCTGCACCGGGTCGCCGAGCACTGCCCCGTCGTGCTGCCCCTGCACCCGCGCAGCCGGCCGCGGCTCATCGACGTCGGGCTGCTGGAGCACCCGCAGGTGCGGGCCGTCGACCCGCTGGGCTACCTCGACTTCCTGTCCCTGGTGGAGGGGTCCTCGGTCGTGGTGACCGACTCCGGCGGGGTGCAGGAGGAGACGACCGTGCTGGGGGTCCCCTGCCTCACCCTGCGCCCCAACACCGAGCGGCCGGTGACCATCAGCCACGGCACCAATGCCCTCACCACCCACGCCGACCTCCCCGACGCGGTCGCCACCCGGCTGCGGGCGGGGCGACCCGCCCCGGGCAGCACCCCGGTGCCGCCGCTGTGGGACGGCCGCTCCGGGCCGCGCATCGCCCGGGTGCTCGCCGGGACGCTCGGGGTGGCCTGAGGTGGTGAGCCCCGACCCCGGCCAGCGGTCGGCGCGCGACCTCGTCATCTCCTACTGCTTCCCGCCCTACGTCGACACCTCGGCGATCGTCGCCGCCAAGCGGGTGCGCGAGATGGGACGTCCGGTCGATGTGCTGCAGAACCGCATGCGCACCGAGCGCTCGACCGACCGAGGCCTGGCCACCATCGCCGACCACCTCGTCGTGCGCCGCCAGCAGCTGCCCAGCCCCACCCTCTTCTCCTCCTGGCGCGGCATCACCGGCTTCACCCAGCGCGGGCTGCAGCGTGCCCTGGAGTGGGACCGTGACTCCGAGGGCTACGCCCGGATGTACAGCCGGGCCCACTTCACGGCCAGCCACGTCCTCGCGGCCCGCGTGGCGATGCGCCGACCCGGGCTGGAGTGGACGGCGGAGTTCTCCGACCCCCTGTCGCGTGACGTCACCGGGGCGGTCCGGCACGCCCCGACCCGCGACGACGACCTGCTCGGGGCCCTCGGCGAGGGCATCCGGGCGGCGGGCTTCGCCCCGCCGACGAGCGGCAACTCCTTCGAGTGGGCCGAGCACCTCGCCTTCGCCCTGGCCGACACCGTCGTCTTCACCAACGAGCACCAGCGCGACCTCATGCTCGAGCCGGTGACCGACCCCGAGCTGGTCTCGCGGGTCCTGGAGCGCAGCCGGGTCTCGCCGCACCCGACCCTGCCGGAGTCCTTCTACACGATGGCCGATCCGGACCACCCGCTCCCCGAGGACCGCCGCAACATCGGCTACTTCGGCAACTTCTACGCGACCCGGGGGATCGGGAGCGTCCTGGCGGCCCTGGAGGCGCTGCCGCGTCGACTCCGCGACGAGGTATGCCTGCACGTCTTCGCCGGGCGCCCCGAGCAGGTCGACGCGGAGGTGCGCCGGCGCGGGCTCGAGGACTGCGTGCGCAGCGGCCCCTTCCTCGGCTACCTCGAGTTCCTCGCCCTGTGCCGGCGGATGGACGTCCTGCTCGTCAGCGACGCGGTCACCCAGGGGCTGCTGGCCACCAACCCGTTCCTGCCGAGCAAGTGGAGCGACTACCGCGGCAGCGGCACGCCGGTCTGGGGCATGGTCGAGCCCGGCTCGGTCCTGGACTCCCAGCCGCTGCACCACCGCTCCCCGGTGGACCACGCCTCGGCGGCCGTGCAGGTGCTCGCGCAGATCGCCCGCGGCTGACGCCGCGGCATACCCTCACCGGAGGGCGTCGGTGCCGACCGCGCCGGGCGGACGCCCCTGGTCCCCGAGGATGATGCGGGCCAGCTCGTGCCGGGCCTCGCCGGAGGAGAACCGCTGCTCGACCACGGCCCGGGCCTGCGCGGAGGCCTCCGACCAGGCCGGCTCCTGCGCCAGCGTCGTGATCCGCCGCGCCGCCTCGGCGACCGAGCCCACCACCCAGTCGTCGGGGAAGAGGCTTCGGGCACCGTCGAGCGGGGCGAAGATCGGCCAGTCGCGCACCACGGGCACCGCCCCGGAGGCGGCGCCCTCGACGAGGGCGAGCCCGAAGGACTCGCGGCGGCTCGTCGAGAGGACGAAGCCCGCGGACGCGAGGTGCGGACCCAGGTCGCGGGTGTAGCCCACGAAGGTGACCCCGCCACGGACGTCGTCGGCGGCCAGGCGTTCGCGCACCTGGCGGGCATAGGCCCGTTGCGAGGCGATCGAGCCCTCGGGGAAGTCGCCGCCGACGAGGACCAGGCTCCAGTCCGGGTCCTCCCGCCGCAGCAGCGCGAGCACCTCCAGCGCCCACAGGGGGTCCTTGACCCGCTGCGCCCACCCGACCATGAGCAGGCGACGCCGGTGGCCCTCGGTCTTGTCCACCGGGATGCGGCGAGGGTCCAGCACGTTGCCCACGACGTGGACCTCGGTCGCGTCGAGCCGCTCGCCGAGGAGGGTGAGCACGGCCCGGCGCAGGTGCTCGCTCACGACGACGAGGGCGTCCACGCGGGTCCAGTCGAGCAGGTGGATCCACGGCGAGAGCGCGTCCATGCTGTGGATCCGCAGCGTGATCCGCACGTGCGCCGGGGCGCTCATGACCGCCGCCACCGACCCCCGGTCGGCCCAGTCGACGAAGAGGGCGTCCGCCCGCTCCAGCTCCTCGAGCAGCTCGTAGTCGGGCACCCACGACTCGCCGAGGGCCTGTCGCAGCCGGGCCGCGACGAGCTCCCGTCGGGGGCCCAGTCCCCGCAGCTGGTCCTTGGCCCGGAGGTCGGCCACGTGCACGTCGGCCCGGACGCCCAGCTCCTCCACCACCGGCGCCGCGAACTGCGGGTAGGAGCCCGGCGCCACGACGACCCGTGGCGCCCGCGCGGTGCCGCGCGCGGCGGCGACGCGAGGGTGGGGCGGGGTGCGGGGCACCGGCGCGGCGAGCAGCCGACCGACCCTGGAGGTGCGCCAGTCGGCGAGGAAGGCGTCCGGGTCGGCCACGAGCGGCGAGCTCGTGCCGTCGGCGTGCAGCTCGCGGTGGAAGAGCAGCTGCAGGGCCAGCGTCGTGCAGCGGACCGCCAGGTCGAGGTCGTCGTCGAGGACGGCGTCCGCGCGGGCCAGCAGCCCGCGCACGCTCGCGAGGAGCTCGAGCTCGGGCTCGTGCCCGGGCGGCTCCTCGCCCGTCCGCGAGAGCTCGGTGAGCGCGCGCAGCGCACGGTGCACCGGCGCGTCCTCGCCCCGCTCGGGGTCGAGGCGCCCGGCGATCTCGGCGGCCAGGGCATACTCCCCCGTCGCGTGCAGCGCCTCGACGAGCGGCACGAGCAGGCGCTGACGTCGGGCCGGTATGCGGGTCCTCCCGTCGGCCGCGGGGAGCGCAGCGAGCACCTCTCGCGCGAGGTCGGCGTCGAGACGGGCGCCCCCGGCACGGGAGCTGCGCCGCAGCGTCGTCCAGATCGCGCTGTCACCCTGCTCGGTCTCACGCACGACCTTCGGCAGTGCGAGCACCGGGACGGAGGAGGCCCCGGGCCGCGCGAAGAGGGTCTGCGCCGTGGCGCCGACGGGCAGGACGGCGTCCGCCTGCTCCAGGGTCCGTCGGGCACGGGGGTCGGCAGCCAGCCCACGGGCCAGCGGGCCGCGGTCGAGGCGCCAGGCCAGGGGTGCCGGCCGGAGCACGCGGCGCGCCAGCTCCCGCGGGGTCCTGACCGGCCTCGGACGCACCGGGACCCGGCCGCGGAAGGACCTCAGGGTGGGGCCGGGCTCCCCCACGCTCCACAGGAGCACCACCTGGTGTCCCTCGTCGGTGAGCCGCCGCAGGCGCGCGGCGACCACCTCGAGCTCGTGGGCGTCGTGCGCCGCCGCCACGATCCGCTGCCGGGGCGGCAGCGCGAGCACGTCGGTCCCGGCGGTGGGGGGGACAGCACGCTCGGACACGTGCCGACCCTACGCGAGCGGCGGGGCCGGGGCGTGGCTCAGCCCCGGATGAAGGCCTCGACCTCGGCCCGCCCCTGATCGTCGGGCATCTGCACGGGCGGGCTCTTCATGAGGTAGGCGCTGGCGCCGACGACCGGGCCACCCTGGCCGCGGTCCTTGGCGATCTTGGCGGCCCGGATGGCGTCGATGATGATGCCTGCCGAGTTGGGGCTGTCCCAGACCTCGAGCTTGTACTCCAGGTTGAGCGGCACGTCGCCGAAGGCCCGTCCCTCGAGCCGGACGTAGGCCCACTTGCGGTCGTCGAGCCACTGCACGTAGTCGGAGGGGCCGATGTGCACGTCCCGCTCGGCCATGGTCCGCGACATGTTGGAGGTGACGGCCTGCGTCTTGGAGACCTTCTTGCTCTCCAGACGCTCGCGCTCGAGCATGTTCTTGAAGTCCATGTTGCCGCCGACGTTGAGCTGGAAGGTCCGGTCGAGGGCGACCCCGCGCTCCTCGAAGAGCCGGGCGAGCACGCGGTGGGTGATGGTGGCCCCGACCTGGCTCTTGATGTCGTCGCCGACGATCGGCACCCCCGCGGCCTCGAACTTCGCGGCCCACTCGGGGTCGCTGGCGATGAAGACCGGCAGCGCGTTGACGAAGGCGACGCCGGCGTCGAGGGCGCACTGGGCGTAGAACTTGTCGGCCTCCTCGCTGCCGACGGGGAGGTAGGACACGAGGACGTCGGCCCGGGCGTCCTTGAGGGCCTGCACCACGTCGACCGGCTCGGCCAAGGACTCCTCGACGGTGAGCGCGTAGTACTTGCCCAGGCCGTCGAGGGTCGGCCCGCGCTGCACGCTGACGCCGGTGTCCGGCACCTGCGCGAAGGAGATGGTGTTGTTCTCCCCGGCCTGGATCGCCTTGGCGAGGTCCTGGCCGACCTTCGCGGCGTCGACGTCGAAGGCGGCCACGAACTCCAGGTCGCCCACGTGGTAGTCCCCGAAGCTGACGTGCATCAGCCCCGGCACCGACGCGGACGGATCCGCGTCGCGGTAGTACTCCACACCCTGGACGAGCGAGCTGGCGCAGTTGCCCACACCGACGATCGCGACCCTGACCGATGACATCGATACTCCTTGCTGACATGCCACGAGCGGCCCACCTGGGCCGCCCCTCTCGCCCACGAGCAACGCCGCCGAACGCGGGCGCATTCCGGGGACCCCCAGGAGAGGTGGGCACAATGGTGGCGTGAGCCGCTCCCGCACCGCCCCCGCGTCCCGCCGTCCGGCTGCCCGCACGAAGGGGCGGGCGCGCCGCGGCGGTCGGGTCCGCCGCGTCCTGCTCTGGCTGACCGGGCTCGGGCTGCTGGCTGTCCTGCTGGCCGTCGGGGTCTTCGCCTGGGCCTACAACCGCACCGACATCCCGGCCCCCAACGACTTCGCCGAGGCGCAGAGCTCGATCCTCTACTACGCCGACGGCGAGACCGAGCTGGCGCGCTTCACCGGGGGCTACGACCGCGAGGCGGTGCCGCTCGGCGAGGTCCCCGAGCACGTCCGGGAGGCCATGCTCGCGGCCGAGGACCGGTCGTTCTACGAGAACGAGGGCGTCTCCATCACCGGGACGGCCCGCGGCGCCTACCGCACCCTCGCCGGCGACGGCCTCCAGGGCGGGTCCACCATCACCCAGCAGTACGTCAAGAACTACTACCTCACGGCCGACCAGACGCTGCAGCGCAAGTTCACCGAGATCATCATCTCGATCAAGATCGACAACGAGCTCTCCAAGGACCAGATCCTGGAGAACTACCTCAACACCATCTACTTCGGCCGCGGTGCCTACGGCATCCAGACCGCCAGCCAGGCCTACTTCGACAAGGACGTCTCCGAGCTGTCGGTCGAGGAGGGCGCCTTCCTCGCCGGGGTGACCAACGCCCCCTCCCTGTTCGACCCCGACTACGCCGAGGGCAACGAGGAGCGGGCCACCGAGCGCGTCGCCTACGTGCTCGACGGCATGGTGGAGGAGGGCTGGCTCGAGGCCGGCGAGCGGGAGGGGCTCGGCCTGCCCGAGATCCAGCAGACGGCTCCCTCCACCGCCGCGCGGGGCGTCGAGGGCTACATCGCCGAGCAGGCCCGCGAGGAGATCAAGAGCCTTCTCGGGGTCGAGGACGCCGAGATCGACGGCGGCGGCCTGCGGATCACGACGACGATCGTCCAGCAGCACCAGCAGGCGGCCGAGGAGGCCGTGGAGCTCTACCGGCCCACGGGCGGCGGCACGGACGACATCACGGTCGCCCTCAGCGCGATCCGCCCGGGCGACGGCGCGATCACCGCGATGTACGGCGGCGACGACTACCAGGAGACCCAGCTCAACGCCGCGACCGATGCCCGCGTCCAGGCCGGCTCCCTCTTCAAGCCGGTGACGCTGCTCGCCGCCGTCGAGGAGGGCGTCGACACCCTCCAGACCTACGAGGGTCCGACCCCGATGACCTTCGGGGAGGACGCCTTGGAGGTCAACAACTTCCAGGACCTCGCGTTCGGCGTCATCGACCTGCGAACCGCGCTCGCGGAATCGGTCAACACCGTCTACGTCCAGCTCAACGAGGACATCGGCCCCGACCGCACCCGCGAGGCCGCGATCGACCTCGGCCTGCCTGAGGACACCCCGGGCCTGGACACCGACCTCACCAACGTCCTCGGCACGGCCTCGCCCACGCTGGTCGAGATGACCAATGCGTACGCCACCCTCGCCGCCGACGGTGAGCGGGCCACGCCCTACCTCATCGCCCGCGTGGAGACGGTCTCCGGGGAGGTGACCCACGAGGCGGACCCGCAGACCGAGAACGGCGTCGAGCGGGACGCCGCGGTGGACGTCACCGACGCCATGACCTACGTCATGACGCAGGGGTCGGGGATGTCGGCGGGTGACCTCGGCCGCCCGACCGCCGGCAAGTCCGGCACGAGCGAGAACAACGTCTCGGCGTGGTTCGACGGCTTCACCCCGCAGCTCGCCGCAGGCGTCGTGATTTACAAGGGCGACGGGACCGTGCCGATGCAGGACGTCGCCGGCCTCGACCAGATCACCGGCGGATCCTTCCCGGCCCAGGTCTGGGGCGAGTTCATGCGCCTGGCGCTGGACGGCGAGGAGGTGCTCGAGTTCTCCCCGCGGGTGGGCGCCGGTGGACCGACCGACGACACGCCGACCACCCAGGAGCCGGCCCCGGCACCGACGACCACCGAGGAGCCCTCGCCGACCCCGACCCCGACGCCGGAGCCGACCGAGGAGCCGACCGAGACGACGAGCGAGGAGCCGACGGAGACCACCACCGAGGAGCCGGCGCCCACCACGCCCGAACCCACCACCCCGGAGCCCACGACGCCGGTCCCGACGGTGCCCGAGCCGACCACGCCCGTCCCGACCATCCCCGAGCCCACCGCCCCGGAGCCGACCCAGCCCGGCCCGCCGGGTGACGGCACGGAGCCCGAGCCGACCGGGTGAGCACACCGCCGGACCCGCGCACCGAGGAGGGGCAGGACCGACCCTGGCAGGTGCCCTCCTGGGTCGACCCGGTCGTCGCGCAGGCCACCGGCATCGTCGGTGGACCGCTGGGGCGGTATGCCGTCGTCGGCGGTCGTGGCCTCGCCGGCGTCGCCGCCGCGGTCGTCCTGCTCGGTGCCCTGATGCTCGGCCTGGGGGTCTGGCAGAAGGGGCACTGCCTCATGAAGGGGTGGAGCACGCCCGACCAGTTCTGGCGGTCGTGCTACTCCGACGTCGCCGTGGTGCACGCGAGCTCCCCGTTGGCCGAGCGGGCCCTGCCCTGGGTCGGCGAGGGCGCCGCGACCGGCACCGCACCACTGTCCGGGGTCGCCATGTGGCTGCTGGCCGTGGTCTCCCCGCGCGCCGGGGGCGGCCTGGCCTCCCAGCAGTGGGTCCTCGCGCTCTGGGCCCTCGTGGCGATGGTCCTGCTCGCGGTGGCCGTCGTGGCGCTGGTGGCCCTCTGCCCCACCCGACCGTGGCGGGCGGCGCATCTCGCGGCGAGCCCGGTGCTCGCCCTCCTCGCCCTGGTCTCCACCGACCTGCTCGGCGTCACCCTCATGGTCCTCGGGCTCTGGGCCTGGCGGCGGGACCGGCCGTGGGTCGCCGGCCTGCTGCTGGGGCTCGCGCTGCTCGTCCGGCCCTTCCCCCTGCTCGTCCTCGCCGCGATCGTCATGCTCGCCGCGCGGCGAGGTCGTCTCCTGCCGGCCCTGCAGGCGGTGGTGGGCACCGTCCTCGGCGCCCTGCTCGTCCTGCTCCCGCTCGTGTCGGTGCAGCCCGAGGCGCTCACGGCCGCCCAGCAGTGGTGGGGCCAGCCGGCCGGTTATGGCGCACTGCAGATGGTGCCGCGCCTGCTCGGTCTCTCCGTGCCGACCGGCCTGACGACCGCGGTGGCGGTGGGCGGCTGGCCGCTCGCGCTCATGCTGGGGTGGCGCTGGACGGCCCCCGACCGGCCCGGTGGGGCGCCGGGCGTGGAGCAGGTGGCCGCGCTCATGCTGCTCGTCGTGGCGCTCACCGCGACCTCGCTCTCGGTGCAGTCCGGCCTGTGGGTGCTGCCCTTCCTCGCCCTGTCCTCGGTCCCGTGGTCCCGACACCTCGTCTGGGCCCTGGTCGAGGCGCTGACCTTCGTCACGACCTGGCTGCACATCGCCTACGCCAGCGACCCCGGCCGGGGACTGCCCCCCGACGCGTATGCCGTCGTGGTGGTGCTGCGCGCCGCCGCGTGGACGTGGCTCCTGTGGGAGGTCGCCCGGGCCCCCCATCGCCCGGCTCACCGTCCGGCGCCGACCTCCACGCCGGTCCGCACCGTCTCACCGAGCTGATCGGCGAGCACGACCGGGGCCACCTGCTCCTCCACGAGGTCGCGCAGCGACCGCACATAGGTCGCCGACAGGTGGTTGCTGTCCCGCCAGACCACGACCTGGCCCACGATGGGGCTGCACGTGCGCCCGGGGCAGACCGCCTCGGTGAGGTCGAGCACCGGCAGGTCGGGGCGCTCCTGCGCGAGGAGCTCGTGGCCGGTGCCGGAGGCAGCCAGCCCGTCCTGCCGGTCGAAGGCGCACCGCGGGACGTCGTCCTCGTGCTCGATGAGGCAGGCCGGCACGTCGAAGGGTGCCCGCGGCACGTCCCGGATGAGCGCGGCCTGCATACCTTCCTCGGTCAGCCAGTCGATGCGCTCACCCAGTCCGGCCGCCACCTGCTCATCACCGGTCGTCCCGTAGGACGCGCTGGACAGGAGCACCACGTCGGGTGACTCCTCGACGAGCGTCCCGTCGAGGTTCTCCTGCCAGGTGGTGCACTGGCGGTAGTCCCCCGCCTGCCCGGACCGCTCCACGACCAGCCCGCGGGCCGGGGGGCAGGACGACTTGGTCATCGCGAGCACCCGCCAGCCACGGTCCCGGCCGATGGCGTCCAACGCCGTCATCCACATCCCGGCGTGGCTGTCCCCGACGAGCGCGACGGTGATCGCGCCCTCGGGGTCCCCCGCCTCGCAGATCCGCACGCGGGTGCCGCTGAGGCCGACGAAGCAGTCCTCCGGCTCCAGGACGGGGGTGTCGTCCGGCACCTGCTCCAGCGGGACGGCCAGCTCGCCGACCTCGGCCGGGATCCGCACCACCGGTGGCGGCTCGCCGAGGGCGTCCGAGGCCCCGCTCCCCGCCGTCGCCGCCTCGACCGGGTCGCTGGGGTCCGGGGACGTCGTCTGCGGCGCCGGGTCCTCCACCCCGACCGCGAGGGTGTCCGCCCCGACCGGTGACCGCAGCTGCTCGACGACCTCCGGGGTGCGCCAGCGAGCGGTCTGCTCGGTCTCCGACGGGGGTGCCGCGAGCATGAGGACCAGACCCAGAGCCGCCCCCGCCAGCGTGCAGTTGAGCCCGAGCCGCAGCGTGCGCCGGACGACGATGCCCGGGGAGAACTGCGCCGCGAGCACCCGCCCGTGCCGACGTACCGGGTCCTCGACCAGGACGAAGGAGAGCCACGCCGGGAGGACCGACAGCGCGACGGCGAGCAGCCCCCAGACGACCGGCAGGGTGTCGGGCCCGCCGCGGCCCACGCCGGCCAGCTCCGCGGCCACGGCCACGAACGGCCAGTGCCAGAGGTAGAGGCTGTAGGACAGCCGCCCCACCCACTGCAGGATGCCCTGGCGCAGCACGACGACCGGACCCAGCGCGCCGGCCGCCGGTCCCGCCACCAGCACCAGCGCGACCCCGGTGGTCGGCAGCAGCGCCCACAGCCCGGGGAACACCGTCTCCGAGGTGATGCGGAACAGCGAGACCACGACCATCGCGACGCCCACCCAGCCGAGCAGTGCCGCCGCCCAGCGCGGCAGCCGCGGCCAGGCCCGGGCGCCCAGCGCCACGACCGCGCCGAGCATGAGCTCGTGGACCCGCGTCGGGGTGACGAAGTAGGCGGCCGGCTCCTCCAGGCTCCAGCGCCAGGACAGCACCAGCGACCCGGCGAACATCGCCAGGGTGACCGCCCAGGTCAGGACTCCGAAGACCCGGGCCCGGCCCGCGGCATACACGAGGATGAGGAGCAGGATGAGCGGCCAGAGGACGTAGAACTGCTCCTCCACGGACAACGACCAGTAGTGCTGCAACGGGCTCGGCGCCCGCTCGACGTCGAGGTAGTCCACCGAGCGCCAGGCCATCCGCCAGTTGACGACGTAGGTCGCCGACGCGAGCAGGTCGCCGCCGACCTCGGCCCAGCGACCGCGCGGCAGGAAGAGTGCGGTGAGCAGCGTGGTCCCGGCGAGAGCGGTGAGCGCGGCCGGGAGCAGCCGGCGCGCCCGACGCGCGTAGAAGCGGCCGAGGTCGATGCGTCCGCGCGAGCGTCCCTCCTCCAGGAGCAGGGACGTCATGAGGAAGCCGCTCACGACGAAGAAGACGTCGACGCCGACGAAGCCGCCGGGCAGCAGCGGGACCCCGGCGTGCCAGAGCATGACGCCCAGCACCGCGATCGCCCGCATCCCCTCGATGTCGCTGCGGAAGTCGCGGGGGACCGGCGGCACCCGCAGCGCGTGCCGGGCCGCGTGCAGCGCCCGGGCCCGGCGGCGCGTGAGCGGCTGGTCGGGTGCGGTGGTGGCGCTCACGCGGCGCCCACCGGCTCGGGTGCGGGGTGCTCGCGCATCCAGATCCGGTGCGCCCCCTCGATGCGGACCGCGAGGGCCAGGGCTGCTGCGGCGACGACGAGCCAGGTCAGACCGCGCTCGCCCTGCGGCTCGGTCGGCACCCGCGCCGTCTCGCTCAGCCGGGTTCCGTCGTCGCGCTCCTGCACGACCAGCGCGGCGGCGGTGTCGGCGGCGACCGCGGCCAGGCGCGGGTCCGGGGCCTGTGCCTCGAGGTGGACCTGCGGGTCACGGGTGTCGTGGCGGACCTGGAGGCCGACGCTGCCCACGAGCTCGGGGTCCAGCTCGATCGCCCGCTCCGTCGCGGACCGCAGCGCCGGGTCGGTGAGCCGCACCGAGACCTGGTCGGCCGCGCGCTCGGTCGTCGCGGTGAGCGTGGCCGTGGCGAGGTAGGTCCGGGGGCGGGACAGCTCCAGGGCGCCCAGGCCGAGCACGACGAGGAGCACGAGGGTGATCCACGGCACGCCGGCGAGGACGTGGGTCCAGTGGCGCGGTGCGCTCTCGCTGTGGCGGGCCCGGCTGTGCCTACCCACCGGGCGTCTCCTGCTCCGCCCACCACCTCAGCAGCTCTGCCCGGGCGCCCTGCTCCCCGAGGGGGCCCTGGTCGAGACGGACGGAGAGGAGGTGCTGGTAGGCACGACCGAGCTGCGGGCCAGGGGGTATGCCGAGGATCTCGCCGATCTGGTGACCGTCCAGCTCGGGCCGGATGGCGCCGAGCTCCTCCTCCTCGCGGAGCCGGTCGATGCGCTCCTCGAGGTGGTCGTAGCTGGCCGAGAGGCGGGCCGCCTTGCGGCGGTTGCGCGTGGTGCAGTCCGAGCGGGTGAGCTTGTGGAGCCGGCCCAGGAGCGGGCCGGCGTCGGTGACGTAGCGGCGCACGGCCGAGTCGCTCCACTCGCCGGAGCCGTAGCCGTGGAAGCGCAGGTGGAGCTCGACCAGGCGGGTCACCGACCGGATCGTCTCCTTGTCGAAGCGCAGGGCCCGCAGGCGGGCCCGGGTCATCTTGGCGCCCACGACCTCGTGGTGGTGGAAGCTCACCCCGCCGCCGGGCTCGAAGCGCCGGGTCGGGGGCTTGCCGATGTCGTGCAGGAGCGCGGCCAACCGCAGGACCAGGTCGGGGCCGGGCACGGTGTCCTGGCCCTGCGCGTCCGGCGCGTCCTCCAGGGCGATCGCCTGCTCCAGCACGATGAGGCTGTGCTCGTAGACGTCCTTGTGCCGGTGGTGCTCGTCGACCTCCAGCTGCAGGGCGGGGAGCTCGGGGAGCAGGTGGTCGGCCAGGCCGGTCGACACCAGGATCTCCAGGCCGGCCCGCGGGTCGGGGGCGAGCATGAGCTTGACGAGCTCGTCGCGGATCCGCTCGGCCGAGACGATGGCCAGGCGGTCGGCCATGTCCTTCATCGCCGCCACGACGTCCTCGTCGGGTGTGAAGCCGAGCTGCGCGGCGAACCGGGCGGCCCGCATCATCCGCAGCGGGTCGTCGCCGAAGGACACCTCGGGGGCGTGCGGGGTGCGGAGCCGCCGCGCCGCCAGGTCGGCCAGCCCGCCGTGCGGGTCGACGAAGGTCAGGTCCGGCAACCGCAGGGCCATCGCGTTGACCCCGAAGTCGCGCCGGACGAGGTCCTCCTCCAACGACTCCCCGAAGGCGACGACCGGCTTGCGGGTCTCCCCGTCGTAGGCATCGGCGCGGTAGGTCGTGATCTCGAGCGTCTGGTCGCCGCGGCGGGCGCCGATGGTGCCGAAGTCGCGACCGATGTCCCACGTGGCGTCGGCCCAGCCGTGGAGCACCTGCTCGATCTCGTCCGGGGAGGCCGAGGTGGTGAAGTCGAGGTCCACCGAGGGGCGCCCGAGGAAGGCGTCACGCACGGGGCCGCCGACGAGGGCCACCTCGTGCCCCGCGGCGGTGAACAGCTCACCCACCTGGGTGAGGAGGTCCAGGGCAGGGGTCAGCTGCCGCAGCGCGCGCAGCAGCAGCGCGCCGTCGGGCGTGATCTCGGTGGCGGACATCGAATCTAGGGTAATCGGCCCCGCGCCCGGGCGGGTCGCCGTTCCGGTCCGGCCACCGTCCCACTCGTTACAGTGGGTGGATGACCACCACGCCTCCGCGCCAGCAGCAGGGCGCGCGACGGCTGCCGTCGGTCAACGAGACCTCCGCGGGGGGCGTGGTCATCGACGTCTACGAGGGACGGGCCCGGATCGCGATCATCGCGCGCCGCAACCGCTCCGGTCGGGTGGAGTGGTGCCTGCCCAAGGGTCACGTCGAGCCCGGGGAGACGCTGGTGCAGACCGCCGAGCGGGAGGTGGCCGAGGAGACGGGCATCGAGGGGCGGGTCCTCATCACCCTGGGCACCATCGAGTACTGGTTCACCACCCCCTCGCACCGCATCCACAAGATGGTGCACCACTACCTCCTCGAGGCCACCGGCGGACGGCTCACCATCGACAACGACCCGGACCACGAGGCGATCGACGCCATCTGGGTGCCGCTCGAGGAGGTCCACCGCAAGCTCACCTTCCCCAACGAGCGGCGGATCGCCCGTGAGGCCTGGCTCCGACTCACCCGGAGCGCCTGAGGGACCACGGCGTTGTTCACCAGCCCCCGTCGCCCACCCAGGGCGCAGCGTCCCCGGACCCTGCCCACGACGGCTCGTGCATTCGGTCTCGCGCTCGCGCTGAGCACCCCGCTGGCGGCGCCGACGACCGCGAGCGCCGCCGACCCGGTCACCCCGGCGACAGACGCGGCGGGCACCACCGACCCGGGCGCGGTGTCCGTCCTCCTCGACGAGGTCGACCCCGTCGTGCTCACCCCCGGGGAGGACATCACCCTCACCGGCCGCCTGCTCAACCACGGGCCGGTCCCGCAGCGGCTCACCACGCTCACCGCCACGGTCTCCGGGCCCCCGCTGTCCTCCCGCACCCAGGTGGCCCAGTGGGTCGACGGCGACCTCGCTCCGGGTCAGGGGCTCACCCTGGGCGACGACGCCGTCGGGCCGGTCGTGCCGGCGGGCGGGGCCGTCCCCTTCGAGATCGAGGTCCCCGCGTCGATCACCGAGGACCTCCCGGCCTCCGCCGGCGTCCTGCCCCTTCTCTTGCGCGCCGACGACGACGACGCGGCCGGGACTGACGCGGCGACCGACGCCGAGCTGCGCGCGACCCTGTCCAGCGGTGGTCTCGTGGACGTCGAGCAGCCGCTCGACGTCTCGTGGGTCGTGCCGCTCACCCTGCCCGCCGACCCGGCGCTGACCAGCCCGCTGGACGAGCAGCACGACCCGGCCTGGGCCGCCGCCATCGGGCCGGAGTCCGCGGTGACCGGCTGGTTGGAGGACCTCGACGTCCCGGGGGTGACCTACGTCGTGGACCCGGCCACGGTCCTCGCCCACCAGCCGTCCCCCGGGATCGCCACCCCTCGTGAGGATGCGCCCGAGGAGGTCCCGGAGGAGGCACCCGAGCCCACGGACCCCCTCCCCACTCCGGACGGCGCGACCACGCAGGCTCCGACACCCGGGGACACCGACGGCAGCGGCAGCACCGACTCACCGTCCGAGGACACCGTGCCCGCGCCCGTCCCGGACGGTGCCGTCGCCACCGAGGAACCAGGGCCCACCCCCTCACCGACCGACCCGCCCGAGGCCGACGACGCGGACGTCGCCGCGTCCGTCGCGACGCTGGCCACGACCTTGGCGGGCCTGCCGGACGACCAGCTGTGGTGGCTGCCCGAGCACGACCCCGACCTCACCGTCATACACCGGCTGGGCCCGCCGACCGACGTGGTGAGCGACGTGCTGGCCCCCGTCACCGAGGACGACGGCCAGTTCGTCCTCGGCACCGGTCGGCACGACGTGGCCTGGCCGGTCGGGGCCGCTCCCGACGCCGACACCCTCACGGGGATGGCGGGGATGGTGCGCGGGTCGGCCGACGGCGCCGACCTCGGCGTCGTCGTCCTCCCCCGGGAGAGCTTCACTGCGGACAGCGCCGCGTTGCCGCGGCGGGGGGCCGCGCCGCTGCGCCGGTCCGACGGCGTCCTCGCGCTCGGTGCCGACTCGTGGACGAGCGCCCTGGTGGCGCGCAGCCAGGAGGAGGCCGAGGACCACGGCGCCGGGGCGGCGGCGCAGCGGTTGCTCGCGCACACCCTCGCGACGTATCTGGAGGACCCCACCCAGAGCCGGGAGCTCGTCATAGCGCCCCCTCGGCGCACGCCGGCCAGCGCCGAGGTCCTCAAGCAGGTGAGCGACGGGTGGCGCGAGGCCCCGTGGCTGCGGTCGGTGACCGCGCAGGAGCTCCTCGACCGGGCCGAGGACTCGCAGCAGATCGCCCTGACCGGGGTCGGACCCCAGGAGAGCGTGCTCGGGGACCTCGTCTCCGTCCTGCGACCCGGTGACAGCCCGGTCGATCCCGAGCGCGCCGAGGTCCTGGCCGCCACCGACGACCACCTGGAGGACCTGGAGGAGGTGCTGCGGGACACCACGGCCCTGGAGTCGTGGCGTCCGCTGCTCAGCACCCTGTGGTCCACCAGCTGGCGGGGGCAGGAGAACGCCTGGTCGCTCGTGCGCGCGGAGGTCCGCGACGACGTCGAGACGGCGCGGCAGGGGATCAGGGTGACCCCGAGCGTCGTCAACTTTCTCACCGACCAGGGGGAGATCGACATCACCGTCGTCAACGACCTCGGCGTCGCCATCGACGAGGTCGTGCTCGAGGTGGTCGCCTCCAACGGGCGCCTGCAGGTCATCCGGCAACCCGGACCGGTGAGCGTCGGAGCGGACAGCCGCGCCTCCGTCTCCTTCGAGGCACGGTCCATCACCCGGGGCCAGACGACCCTCACCGCCCAGCTCAGCACGCCCTCCGGCACCACCCTCGGTGAGCCGGTGCCCATCGACGTGCGGGTCCAGCCCACCGGCGTCTGGGTCTACTGGGTCCTCGGCGGCATCGCCGGCCTGGTCCTCGTGCTGGGGCTCGCCCGCGCGCTGCGCAGCTCGCCGACGCCCCGCGCCCCCTCCACCCCCGACCCGACTCCCCGACAGGGACCCGCGGACGAGGCCACCGACCACGAAGGAGAGCCGTGAGCGGCAGCAGCACCGGGTCCAGCTCGAGCCTGGCCCGATCCAGCGCCATCATGGCCGGCGGCACCCTCGCCTCCCGTCTCCTCGGGATGGCGCGGATGGCCCTGCTCGGGATCGCGATCGGCGTCCTCACCCCGGCCGGCAGCGTCTGGGACACCGCCAACACCATCCCCAACACCATCTACCTCCTGCTGGCGGCGGGCGTCTTCAACGTCCTGCTGCTGCCCCAGCTGACCCGGGCCATGACCCGCGGCCGGGAGGGCCAGGAGTACAGCGACCGGCTCATCACCCTCTCGGTCGCCATCCTGGCGCTGGGCACCGTCGTCTTCACCGCGGCAGCCCCACTGGTGACCAAGGTGTATGCCCTCTCCTGGGCCTGGGACGACCCCAAGCTGCAGCTGGCGGTCGTCTTCGCCTACCTGTGCATCCCGCAGATGCTCTTCTACGGGTTGCACACGGTCATGGGGCAGATCCTGGCCGCGCACCACCGGTTCGCGGCGTTCACCTGGAGCCCGGCGCTGGCCAACATCATCGCCATCGTCGGGATCGTCGTCTTCATGCGCCGCTACCCCGACGCGGGGACGATCGGGCTGCAGGACTGGACCCCCGGGATGATCGGGCTGCTGGCCGGCTCCGCGACGCTCGGCATCGTGGTGCAGGCGCTGGTGCTGCTGCCCGCGGTCCGGGCCACCGGTTTCCGCTGGCGCCCGCGGTGGGGCCTGCGCGGGGTCGGCCTCGGAACGGCTGGGGTCATGGCCGGGTGGGCGCTGGCCGACATGGCCCTCTCCCAGGGCGGGATGCTCGTCGTCACCAACCTCCTCAGCGACGTCATCGACGAGGTCCCCGACGCGCCGGGCAAGATCACCTACACCTACGCCTTCTCCCTCTTCGTCCTGCCGCACTCGCTCATCGCCCTGTCGCTGCTCACCGCCATCTACCCGGTCCTGTCCAAGGACGCGGCCAGGGACGACCTCGACGCCATGGCCGAGCACACGTCGCGGGGCCTGCGGCTGCTCGGCGCGGCCATGGTGCCGATCGCCCTGGGGATGGTGCTGCTCGCCCCGCTGCTCGTGCGGGTCGTCTACTTCGGCAGCACGCCGGCCGAGCACGCCGCCGTCGCGGCGATCGTCATCGCCATGGTCGTCGGCCTCGTGCCCTACGGCGTCTACCTCCTCTGCTCGCGCGTCTTCTACTCCTTCGAGGACGCGCGCACCCCCTTCCTCTTCCAGATGAGCATCACCTCGGTCCTGCTCACCGTGTGCCTCGTGGCCGCCTTCGCCCCGCCCGGCCGGGTCGCGATCCTGCTGGGGCTGGGGCAGGCGCTGGGCCAGACGACCGCGGCCATCCTCGGTCTGTGGGCTGCACGGCGCCGCCTGCCGGCCCTGGGGCTGCGGGCGACCGGTGGGACCTACCTGCGGGCCGCGGGTGCCGCCGTCGTGGCGCTGCTGCCCACCTGGCTCGTCGTGCGGCTGCTCGACCGGGGCGCCCCCGTCGACGCCACGTCCATGGACCCCCAGGGGGTCGACGCCTTCGTCAGCGCGGCCCTCACCCTGGGAAGCGCGGGCCTCGTCTACCTCCTCGTGTATGCCGTGCTCGCGCACCGCCTCGGGGTACGCGAGGTCGGCGAGGTCGCCGCCCCCCTGCTGCGGCGCATACCCGGCCTCCGGCGCTTCGCCCCGACCACACCGGCCGGCCCCGGCACCACCGGCACCGACCCGCTGCGGGCGGACCTCACCGCCGCGGCTGACGACGCGTCCTCGCTGGCGGGGCTGGACGAGGCGGCGCACGACACGGCGCGCGGGCACGGCGCGGCGACGGCGGCCCGGGCGGCCGATGACGGCACACTAGGGTGGGACGACCGTCGCTCCCACCCCGGACCCCCCCGAAAGGACACCAGCATGGATCGGCTCGAGGTCGGCACCCGACTGGGTGACCGCTACGTCCTCGACGAGCTGCTGGCCGAGCGGGAGGGCGGCGGGCTGGAGTACTGGTCGGCCAAGGACAGCACGCTGGGCCGCCTCGTCGCGGTGACCGTGCTGCCCTCCGAGGGTCCCGCTGCCGCGGTCGCGGAGGCCGTGCTCGACGGCGCGCGTCGCGTCGCCTCCGTCGATGACCCGCGCCTCGTGCGCGTCCTCGACGTGGGCGAGCAGGACGGCCTGTGCTGGATCATCGAGGAGGGCCTGTCGGAGGCGGAGTCCCTGGCCTCCCTGGTCGAGGAGCACCCGCTGCCCGCGGAGGAGGCCAGGCGCATCGTCGGCGAGAGCGCCTCGGCCCTGGAGTCCGCCCGCCGCCGCGGTCTGCACCACCTCTACCTCAACCCTCACTCGGTGCTGCGCACGAGCGACGGCACCGTCAAGGTGTCGGGCGTCGGCGTCGCCTCGGCGCTGGAGGGCACTGACGACGTCACGGCCGACGAGGCCTCCCTCATCGACTCCGCCGACCTCATCTCGCTGCTCTACACCGCCCTCACCGGGCGGTGGCCGGGCGAGGACCTCGCCGGAGTGCGGCCGGCCCGCCGACTGGCCGACGGCACGTTGCCGGCACCGTCCGAGCTCGTCTCCGGGGTGCCGGGCGACCTCGACGCCCTGTGCCGACTGGCGCACGGGTCGGAGGCGGACCTGCACGCCGCACCGCACACCCCGGGGGAGCTCGTGCGTCAGCTGGCCCCGTGGTCGGCCGACATGGTGCGCGGCACGCCGCCGGGCGAGCTGTCCCCTCCCTCCTCCCGGCCCGACGGCGTCCGCGCCGAGGAGTCGCTGCGAGGCGGCGCAGGAGCCGCGGCCGCTGCCGCGGCAGTCGGCTCCGGTCAGGGCGAGCAGGGCCAGGCCTCCCCCTCGGACCCCACCGACGAGGTCCCCCGCCCCTACTACCGCACCGAGGCCTCGACCGCCGCCGGAGCGGCGACGACCGCGGCCGTCCCGCCGGCCCGCGCCGACGACACCATGGGCGGGCTGCTGCGCGGCGGCGAGGCGCGCCAGGCCCGGGCCGACCAGGCCCGCACCGCGACGGCCACCGCCCCGCCGCGGGCCGCCGCCGACGGGTCCGGCCTGCCCGACGAGCGTGGCACGGGTGCGCAGACCGCCATGGTCCTGGTCATCATCGCGGCGCTGCTCGGCATCGCCATCTTCCTCGGCTGGGGCGTGCTGCGGAACCTCGGCGGCTCCGACACCGACCCTGACCCCGCGGGCGGGGCCACGAGCTCCCCCACCGAGCAGCAGTCCTCCGAGGACGCTGACGCCGGTGCCCCGACGAGCGATGCACCGGCGGGCGAGGAGGAGCAGACGGCCGCCGCGCCGGAGCCCTCCCGACCGGTGGCCGTCCAGGGCATCACCTCCTTCGACCCCGAGGGTGACGGCGACGAGCGCAACGACCTCGCCCCCCTCGCGGTCGACGGAGACGATGGCACGGAGTGGACCTCGCACACCTACCTCTCGCAGGACTGGGGCTCGCTCAAGAGCGGCACCGGCCTGGTGGTCGACCTCGGGGAGGACGCCGAGGTCTCCGAGGTCGAGGTGCTCCTCGGGGAGGGCGACATGGGCGGCACGGTCTACCTGGCGGACACCCCCGCCCTCGAGGGCGCCACCGAGCTGGGCAGCGACGACGCCGCCGAGGGGTCGTGGACGGTCACCCCGGACGAGCCGGCGACCGGCCGCTACCTCATCCTGTGGTTCACCCGCGCGCACACCGGCCCGGAGGGCGAGATCGTGCGGGTGGCCGAGATCACCGTCCGGTGAGCCCGTCCGGCATCGTGAGCACCGCGGCCGAGCTCGCCGAGCTGGACGACCTGGCTCTGCTGCGGCGGCACCAGGAGGGTGACCACGAGGCGTTCGGGGAGATCTTCCGACGCCACCGCGACCGGATGTGGGCGGTCGCCCTGCGCACGACCCGCGACCCGGAGGTCGCCGCGGACGCCGTCCAGGACGCCTTCCTCAACGCCTTCCGCCGGGCCGGCTCCTTCCGCGGTGACGCGCAGGTCTCCACCTGGTTGCACCGCATCACCGTCAACGCCTGCCTGGACCGGCTGCGGCGGCAACGCCCGACGGTGGAGCTCGAGGGTCACGAGCCGGTCGAGCCGCGCGACCGGCATACCTCCGTCGAGGTGCGGCTGGACATCCAGGAGGCGCTGACGCACCTGCCCGAGGGGCAGCGGCTGGCCCTCGTCCTCGTCGACATGCACGGGCTGAGCATCGCGGAGGCAGCCGCCGTGCTCGAGGTCGCCGAAGGCACCGTCAAGTCACGCTGCTCCCGCGGCCGGGAGGCGATGGCTCGCCTGCTCGGCCTCGACGGAGGGGAGGACCGATGATCACCGCCCACCCACCCCGGGCCACCGACGGTCGGGCCCGCCGTGGCGAGGGAACCACCTCCCGCCGCCGCTCGTCGTACTCCAGTGGGCCACCGGTAGGTGCCGGGCCCCACCACCCGCACATCGCCCGCAGACCGCAGGAGAGGAGGTCGAGCCGCTGTGCCGCCCGTTGACCCCTCGCACGCCCCGGACGCGCAGGAGCACGACCCCACCGGTGTCCGCGCCCTGCTCGCCGGACTTCCGGACCCTGGTCCCATGCCCGAGCACCTCGTCCGCCAGATCCAGACCCGTCTGGAGGTGGAGCGTGAGCACCTCGCGGGTGTCGCGGGCGGGCACCCGTTGAGCGGCTCCGCCGACCGGGTCGTCGACCTCGCCGACGAGCGGAGCCGCCGTCGGCCCGGTCGCACCCTGGGGCTCCTGACCGCCGCGGCCGCAGGTCTGGCGGTCACCACCATCGCCTTCACCCAGCTCTTCGGGTCCGGCGGCGCCGGCGACAGCGGGACGATGGCGCAGTACCCCGCCTCGTCGGAGGCCGGCGAGGACTTCGCCGCTGATGAGGAGGCCGACGGTGCTGCCGAGGGGTCGCAGGATCTCCCCGGGGCTGACCGTGCCGAGGACGACGCCGCCGGCGAGTCCGCCGACGCCGGCGCAGGCCCCGGGGTCCTGACGAGCACGGTTCCCCCCACGGTGCTGCCCGACCTCGGTGTCGTCGTCCTGGACGACTACGCCGCGTCGGTGGCACAGGCCAGCCTGAGCGCCACCACCGCCGACGGTGACCTCTCGCTGACCCCCGCCCAGGCCACGCAGTGCTGGAGCGGTGTCGAGGCGCCGGAGGCAGAGGAGACCTTCGCAGCGTCGGCCCGCCTGGAGGCCGGCGGTGGCGCCGAGGACGAGGTCGTGGTGCTGCTCGCTCGCGGACCCGGCGACACCGGCCGAGCCTGGGTCGTCCCGCACTCGTGCACCCAGCAGCCGGGGGTCGCTCCGGTGGAGCCGGCCGGGCGAGCAGCAACCCCCTGACCTGCACAGATCCACCTCGCCAGGACGCTGACCCGCGTGCCCGGCCAGCCCTGGAACAATGTGGTCCTAGGATCGGTTGACCCAGACGTCGCCCCCACCGATCCGCTGTGCGTCCCCCGCGAGGAAGGCTCCCATGACCATCGACCTGCTGTCCCGGCCTGATGCCCCCGTCGGTGGCGACCCCACCGCGGTCCGCGAGGTGATCATCGTCGGCTCCGGCCCCGCGGGCTACACCGCCGCGGTCTACGCGGCCAGGGCCAACCTCGCCCCCCTCGTCTTCGAGGGCAGCGTCACCGCCGGTGGAGCCCTCATGAACACCACCGAGGTCGAGAACTTCCCCGGTTTCCCCGAGGGGATCATGGGCCCTCAGCTCATGATGGACATGCGTGAGCAGGCCGAGCGCTTCGGCGCCGAGCTCGTGCGCGACGACGTCGTGTCGGTCGAGCTCTCGGGACCGGTCAAGCTGGTGACCGATGCCGAGGGCACGGTGCACCGCGCCCGCGCAGTCATCCTCGCCATGGGGTCGGCCTACCGCGAGCTCGGCCTGCCCCGCGAGCAGGAGCTCTCCGGCCACGGAGTCTCGTGGTGCGCGACCTGTGACGGCGCGTTCTTCCGCGACCAGGACATCGTCGTGGTCGGCGGTGGTGACTCCGCGATGGAGGAGGCGACGTTCCTCAGCCGCTTCGCACGGTCCATCACCGTCGTCCACCGCCGCGAGGAGCTCCGCGCCAGCCGCATCATGGCCGAGCGCGCCCTCAACGACGACAAGATCACCTTCGCCTTCAACTCCGCCGTGACCGAGCTCCAGGGGTCTCCGAAGCTCACCGGTGTGCGCCTCGCCGACACCGTCACCGGCGAGGAGCGCGAGGTGCCCGCCACCGGGGTCTTCATCGCCATCGGCCACGACCCCCGCAACGAGCTCGTCCGTGAGCAGGTCGAGCTCGACGACGAGGGGTATGTCGTGGTGCGGGGTCGCGGCACGGCCACCAGCCTCGACGGGGTCTTCGCCTGCGGTGACCTGGTCGACCACACCTACCGGCAGGCGATCACCGCCGCCGGGAGCGGCTGCGCCGCAGCCCTGGACGCCGAGCGGTGGCTGGCCGCCCTCGACGACGCACCCGCATCTGACCTCGAGGCCACAACCGTTGTGAGAGAAGGAGTTTCATGAGCATCACCAACACCACCGACGCCACGTTCACCGAGGACGTCCTGCAGCACGACGGGCCGGTCCTCGTCGATTTCTGGGCGCCCTGGTGCGGCCCGTGCAAGATGATCGCCCCGATCCTGGAGGAGCTTTCGCAGGAGTGGGGTGACAAGCTCAAGGTCGTCAAGCTCAACACCGACGAGAACCCCCAGACCACCCAGAGCTACGGCATCACGGGTATCCCCACGATGCACGTCTACTCCGGTGGAGAGGTCGTCAAGACCATCGTCGGTGCCCTGCCGAAGAAGAAGCTGGCCGGCGAGCTGGAGCCCTTCACCGCCTGACGCACCCCGCGCGCGCCGCTCTCGGCGCCCGGCTGTCCACTGCCGTCCACGAGGCTTGTCCACAGGCCTGTGGACGGCTGTGGCGTGTCCGGGGGCGACTTGGTGGTGGGTCCCCCATCGGCGATGATGGGGGTCTCATGACTGCTGATGATGGCGCGCTCGGTTGGCCGAGCCACGACGACGAGTCCCCCGTGACCAGCGGCTTCCGCCCCACCGCGTTGGGATGGCCGCAGGTCAACCGCGATGACGTCACCGTTCCACGGGAAACATCCTCACCCTCGACCGACGCAGATGCCTCTGTTTCACGCGAAACCTCATCGACGCCCGCCGGCGCGGACGCCCCTGTTTCACGGGAAACTCCGTCCGTCACCCCGCGTCACACGTCATCGGCTCCCGTTCCGCCGTCAGGGGAGTCGCCCACCTCCACCTCTGACGCATCCGGTTTCCTGTCGTCGGGCCAGGCCTGGCGGGGGACGCGCGTAGTGACGATCTCCAACCAGAAGGGTGGAGTCGGCAAGACCACGACGACGGTGAACCTCGCCGCAGCCATGGCGGCATCCGGGCTGCGGGTGCTCGTCATCGACATGGATCCCCAGGGCAACGCCAGCACAGCGCTGTCCATCCCGCATACCAGTGGGACGGCCGGCATCTACGACGTGCTCATCGACGGGGTCCCGCTCGCCGAGGTCGTGCAGCCCTGCTCGCAGGTCCCGAACCTGCTCTGCGCCCCCGCCACCATCGACCTCGCCGGCGCCGAGATCGAGCTCGTGCCCCTGGTCGCCCGGGAGAACCGTCTGCGTCGGGCCCTGCAGACCTACCTCGACGCGACCGAGAGCACCATCGACCTCGTGCTGATCGACTGCCCGCCCAGCCTCGGCCTCCTCACCGTCAACGCCTTCGTCGCCGCCCGCGAGCTGCTCATCCCCATCCAGTGCGAGTACTACGCCCTCGAGGGCCTCAGCCAGCTGCTCAAGAATGTCGAGCTCATCCAGCAGCACCTCAACGCCGATCTGCGCGTCTCGACGATCCTGCTCACGATGTTCGACGGGCGGACCCGTCTGGCCTCCGACGTCGCCGAGCAGGTCCGGGAGCACTTCGGGGACCGGGTGCTCCGCACGGCGATCCCCCGGTCGGTGCGCATCAGCGAGGCCCCCAGCCACGGGGAGACCGTCATGACCTACGACCCGACCAGCACGGGAGCACTGTCCTACGCCGAGGCGGCTGCTGAGATGCGCCGACAGAAGGAGATCGCATGACCGACCGACGACGAGGACTCGGCAAGGGACTGGGGGCGCTCATCCCGCAGCAGGCCCCGCCCGGGCCCGACCGGCCGCGGGACGTCTTCTTCCCCCGTGGCACCGGTGCTGACGGCGCATCCACGGAGGACGACCACACCCCGTCCGAGGCCGACGCTGCTCATGGTTCCACAGGAAACCACGACACGGATCTCCCGCAGCAGCGGCCCGACGGTGGTCCCACGGACGACGACGACTCGGGTCTCGCGCCGGTGCCGGGTGCGGAGTTCGCCGAGATCCCCGTGGACCAGATCCGGGCCAACCCACGCCAGCCCCGTGCCGTCTTCGACGAGGACGACCTGGCCGAGCTGGTGAGCAGCATCCGCGAGCTCGGGGTCCTGCAGCCCGTGGTGGTCCGGTCCACGGACGCCGCGGCCGTCGCCGACGGGGAACCGCCCTTCGAGCTGGTCATGGGGGAACGCCGCCTGCGCGCCTCACGGGCTGCTGACCAGGCCACCATCCCCGCGATCGTGCGCGCCACCGACGACGAGCACATGCTGCGTGATGCGTTGCTGGAGAACCTCCACCGGGCTCAGCTCAACCCGTTGGAGGAGGCGGCTGCCTATCAGCAGCTCCTCGAGGACTTCGGCTGCACCCACGACGAGCTCGCCGGCCGGATCGGCCGGTCGCGGCCCCAGATCAGCAACACCATCCGGCTGCTCAAGCTGCCGCCGATGGTGCAGCGCCGGGTCGCCAGCGGGGTCCTCAGCGCCGGTCACGCGCGCGCCCTGCTCGGGCTGGCTGACGGAGCGGCCATGGAGCGCCTCGCGCAGCGGATCGTCGCCGAAGGGTTGTCGGTCCGCTCGGTCGAGGAGATCGTCATGATGGGGGATGAGGACCGCGCCCCCCGGCGACGGACCGGTCGCCCGACGCCGGCACCGGAGCTGGAGCAGATCGCGAGCTCCCTGTCCGGCCGCCTGGACACCCGCGTGCAGGTCTCCATGGGCCGCCGCAAGGGCAAGATGGTCATCGAGTTCGCGGGTCAGGAGGACCTCGAGCGGATCCTCGAGCTCCTGGGCCGCGACGGGGAAACCGCCACCGGATGACCTGAGGACGGTGGGGTCAGCGACCGCGACGGGACGACCCGAGGCCGGTGGGTCGGCGACCGCCGCGGGACGACCTGAGACGGGTTGGGTCAGCGACGTCGCTGGCGCGAGGACCGCCGGGCGGACGCCGTGGTCGTGGTGGCGGTCGGCCGCACGATCTCCACCACCCGGACCGGACCGGTCGGCGTTCCCTCGGCGAGCACGTGCACCCTGGAGGCCTGCACCCCCTGACGACGGAGGAAGGCCGCCGCAGCCTCCAGCTCGCCCGCGGCCGCCTCGCCCTTGAGCGCGAGCAACCGGCCACCCTCGACCAGCAGCGGGAAGCTCCACCGCACCAGCTTGTCGATCGAGGCGACCGCCCGCGCCGTCACGATGGGGGCCTACAGAGTCATCTCCTCGGCCCGTCCGCGGTGGACCGTGACATTGGTGAGCTCGAGCTGCTGCACGGCGTCCTGCAGCCAGGTCGTCCGGCGCAGCAACGGCTCCACGAGGTCCAGCTGCAGGTCCGGCCTGGCGATGGCGAGCACGAGTCCGGGCAGTCCGGCCCCTGACCCGAGGTCCAGGACCCGGCTCCCGGGCTCGCAGAGCTCCCCGACGACCGCACAGTTGAGCAGGTGCCTCTCCCACAGCCGCCCGGCCTCGCGAGGCCCGATGAGGCCGTGCGTGATGCCGGTCGTCGCCAGGAGCTCGGCATACCTCTGCGCGACGGGCAGCCTGTCCCCGAAGATCTCCCGCGCCTGGTCAGGAGGGGGTGGTACGAGCGCTGCGCTGGCGGACATCGCGTCAGTCTGCGGGCAGGATGACCACGTAGCGCGAAGGGTCGGTCCCCTCCGACTCCGAGGACAGGCCGGCCGCCAGCACCTCGTCGTGCACGACCTTGCGCTCGAAGGCGCTCATGGGCTCCAGCTCGCGACGCTCGCCCGACTCCTTCACCTCGGCGATCGCTTTCTGGGCCTGGGACACCAGGGTGCTGCGGCGGTCGGCGCGATACCCGGCGACGTCGAGCATGAGCCTGCTGCGCTCACCGGTCTCCGCCTGGACCGCCAGGCGGGTCAGCTCCTGCAGCGCCTCCAGGACCGAGCCGCCGGGTCCGACGAGGCGACGGGGGGCGGCGCCGTCCTCGGAGTCGACGAGCGCGACCGCGGCACGGTCGCCGTCCACGTCGACCTCGAGGTCGCCGTCGAGGTCGGCGATGTCGAGCAGCGTCTCGAGGAAGTCGGCGGCGACCTCTCCCTCACGCACCAGGTCCTCGGCGGCGGTCCCGGTGGAGCGGGTCCCGGCGGCGGACGCCGTGGCCGGCCGATCCTCCTCGGAGCCGGTCTGCTCGATCTGCGGGGCCGGGCCGGCCTCGTCCTCGGCGACCTGGCCGTCCCCGGTGTCAGCCTGTCCCTGCTCCTCGGTGGGCTCCCCGTCCTCGCTGACGGGCGCTCCTTCCTCGGGCACCTGGCCTGTGACGTGCGTCACATCTGGCTGGGTGTCGACCTGCTCGTCCGTGCTCTGCTCGGTCTCGTTCGTGGTGCTCACGTGCACTCCTGTCTCGAAGGGTCGATGGGGTCGGGGCCGAGGGCGCCCGGTATGCCGGTGCGGCTCAGCGCCTCTTGCGCCGCTTCTTGCTCTTGGGCTGGGTGCGCTGCCCTGCGGCGCGCTCCTGCACCTGGGCCTGGGCCGCCTCGCGCTCGGCCATGAAGTTGGGGTTCTTCAGCTGGACTCCGGTGGCCACCTTGCCCTTGCGGGCCATCCGCGCCTTGTACTTCTCCTCGGCCGGGGTGTTGGGGGCCGGCATGTTGCGGATGACGAAGAACTGCTGGCCCATGGTCCAGAAGTTGCTGACCGTCCAGTAGATGAGCAGGGCCACCGGGAAGTTGACGCCGGTGACCGCGAAGACGATCGGCAGGACGTAGATGAGGATCTGCTGCTGCCGGGCCATGGGGCTGTTGAGGGCCTCGGCCGACATGTTCTGCCGCATGAGCTGATGGCTGGTGATGAACTGCGTCACCGACATCACGATGATGAGGACCAGCGAGAGGATCTTGGCCGACAGGTCCTGGTCGTGCAGGAAGGTCGAGGTCAGCCCGGCGCCGAAGATCTCCGAGCCGGCCATCTTGCTCGCGAGCTCCTGCGTGAAGAGGCCGAGCGGCTCGATCTCCCCCCGGGAGACCGTCTCCGCCGTGTTGAGCAGGCGGAAGAGCGCGAAGAAGAAGGGCATCTGGATGAGGATGGGCAGGCAGGCGCCGAAGGGGTTGGCGCCCGCCTCGCGGTAGAGACCGAAGGTCTCCTCCTGGAAGGCCTTCTGGCTGGCCTGGTCCTTCTTGCCCTTGTACTTCGCCTGGATCTTCATCAGCTCCGGCTGGACGATCTGGAGCCGACGCTGGCTCTTGATCTGCCGGATCATCAGCGGGGTCAGCAGGGCCCGCAGGGTGACCACCAGTCCGACGATGGCCAGGACCCAGGTCCACCCGCTCGTGTCCGGCAGCCCCAGCTGGGTCAGCAGCCACTCGAAGCCGACGAGGATGGCCGAGTCGAACCAGATGAAGGGGAAGAGGATCGTGTCGAAGAATCCCATGGGGTCCTCAAGGTCGGCGGTGCGCGGCGTGGCCGCCCACCGAGGTGGTTGGCCCGGGGCTGTCCCCGGGCGGGTCGGGCAGGTCGCGGGAGCCGGGTCCTGACCCGCGCCGCGGTGGCACGTGGTCGACCCCGCCGGGTGCCCACGGGTGGCACCGCAGCACGCGCCGCACGGTCAGCCAGCCGCCACGGACCGGACCATGCCGTTCCAGGGCGGTGACGCCGTAGGCCGAGCACGAGGGGTAGTAGCGGCATACCGGGCCCAGCAGCGGCGAGATCGTCCACTGGTAGATCCGCACCAGCCACACCAGTGGACGAGCGAGGACGCTACGGCGTTCCCCCGGTCCGACACCGCCGCGGTGCACGTCCCGGAGCTCATCGCTGGGGGGTGATCCCTCGAGAGTCGTCACGCCCGCCTCGCCAGGGCCTTGCCGAGGCCGTGGTCCAGCGCGCTGCCCAGCTCCTGGGAGGAGGCGGTGGCCGCCGGGCGGAGCGCCCTCACCACGACGTCCGTGCCCGGCGGAAGATCGGAGAGCCGGCTCGCCAGGAGATGCCGCAGCCGCCGCGCGACCCGGTTGCGGACAACGGCGTTGCCGACCGTCCTGGACACGACGAGACCTGCCCGCGGGCAGGCGTCCACCGACGCGGAGACTGGCGCGTCGGGACGGTGCTGGGGCAGGGAGAGGTGCACGACGAGGAGGTCGGTGCCTGCCCGATGACGACGACGGCCGTCACCCCGACCACGGAGGACGGAACGGAAGTCCTCGCCCGTGGTCAGACGATGACGGCGCGGGAGCATCAGGGCAGCACCGGCGGTGCCGATGCTCAGGCCGAGATGCTGGAGCGACCCTTGCGGCGGCGCGCGTTGAGGATGGCGCGGCCCGCACGGGTGCGCATCCGCAGGCGGAAGCCGTGCTTCTTGGCGCGACGGCGGTTGTTGGGCTGGAAGGTGCGCTTGCTCATCACTCACTCCGGTCTGGTGCTCTACGGTCTGGTCGACGGCGCCGCCCCGGCCGCCAACGGAAGCCCGCACCCGGGAGTGGATCCGTGCACGGGCAGGCGAAAGCGGCCGAGAAAACGGCCTGCTCCACGGTACGGGAGCGCGTCCACGCCGGTCAAACCGTGCAGCGTGGCGCGCGACAAACCTCCGTATCCTGCCG